>JBBSQD010000288.1:0-8023 GCA_038258185.1 Aggregatilineales bacterium
CGCTGGGCTTCCATCATTTCCGGTGTGACTCCGTCAGCCTGCAACACCTGATCCACCAGACCCTGCATGGTCAGCGCTTCACGCGGACGGAACATATAACCTTTCATCCCGCCCTGCGGTAACTGGCTGGTCAACTGGCGCATCAGATCACCCATCGCCTTTTCCTGCTGCTGTTTCGGCAGGCCCAGTTCCATCGGCACAAAGGAAATTAAGAGTTCCTTCTCGGCATCATGATACAGCAGAGGTGCGGCAATGGTGCTCACCACGCCGCAGTTCGGGCATTGCACACTATTGATGCGCCCGGTCAGCAACTCGGTTTTTGCCTCGGGATTAATCGAAACATCAATCAAGTTTTCGACAGCCGCATGAATCGGCTGTCCACAATTGGGACATTGGATTGTCCTGTTTGTAGTCATCAAAACTCCAGAATTGGATTAGTAAACGAGAAACTTAAAAGGGCAGCGTGAAGGAAAAAGTCGACCCTTCACCGGGTTTGCTATCGACACGCAGCGTGCCATTATGGGCGTCAACAGTCGCTTTCGCCAGGTACAGCCCCAAACCCGTACCCTGTGTCCGGCGGCTTAAGGCTCCATCCACGCGATAAAAACGATCAAAAATATTTTCCTGCTCCTGCGGATTAATGCCCACGCCTTCATCCCGCACGAAAATACTCACACCAGCCGTATCTGCCCGGCCCCCTACTTCAATGGTGCCCCCGGTCGGGGAATATTTGATCGCATTGCTCAGTAAATTGTCCAGCACGCGGCGCAGACGTTCTTCATCACCGAGGACGGATGGAAAGTCCTGCGGAAACGACAGCACAAACTCATGCTTATCACTCTGCGTCTTAAAGCGCTCGACCACCCGTGTCGCCAGTTCATCCATACGCACATCACTCAGATTCAGGCGCATGCCCTCGGCTTGCAGCTTGCTGGCGGCCAGCAGATCTTCAATCAGTTCGGTCAGACGGTCAGCTTCTTCTTCAATAACTTCAAGGCCATTGAGTGTAACATCCTGATCCCACTCGACATCATCCCGGCGCAACGTTCCTGCGTAACCTTTAATCAGCGCAACCGGGGTTTTCAATTCATGCGACACGCTGGAAATAAAGACGTTCTGCATTTCCTGAGCGCGGCGAAAATTAGTGATGTCGCGCACATTGGCGATGATATTGGTGACCTGATTATCCACCGTAAACAACGGCGCATAGGTGATGCCAATGCTCAGCGTCAGGCCATCCAGCCGCAGAATATCGCCTTCGACGTATAACGTCTCCGGCTGAGAATCTTCCACAAATTTCAACGGCCAGCCATTGGCTAAAGCCTGCTTGAGGTCGCCCTTTTCCACTCGGCTCCAGACGATAACCTCATCTTCAAACCGGCCACGCGCGCTTTCACCCGTCCAGCCCGTCATGCGTTCCAGCGCACGGTTAAAGCGCAGAATACGCAGATTCGTGTCGAGGATCATGACGCCATCCGCGCTGTACTTGACGAAAGCATCCAAACGCTGACGCTCATGATTGACCTGCGCGTAAAGCTGAGCATTATGCACAGCAATCGCGGCCTGATCGGCAAAGCTTTGCAGCACCTGCATATCGTTGAGCGTGGTATTACCCACATAATCACGGAAGATGAGCAGCAAGCCCACCGGATCGCCAGCGATGACCAGCGGCAGCGGAAACATCTGGCGCAGATCAGGATCAATCAATGCGGCCATTTCGCGCAGATTGTCCTTCATTTTATCCATATCCAGGCCTTCATGGGCACCGATCACCAGTTCGGCGACCTTGGTTTCCAGTTCAGGCAGTTTGGCGCTGTCCACATTGATGGTCGCGCGGACACGGTAATGGCCTGTCGTCGCGTCGCGCAGAGCGACTAAACCCGCGACCTGGCCGGTCATCATGACTACAGACGCCTTTAATACGAGCTTCAAAACTTCACTCAGATCAAGCTGAATGGTCATGGCTCGTGAGATTTCAAGCAGTAAGTCCCGCTGTCGGACGCGGTAATCCGGTAAAAGTAACATAATAGCCAAATTGTAGCACGATGTCACAGGTCACGAAAGCAAGCCGGACGCTTTTCTATGATTATTCTAACGGCATAATTAAACCGCCCTCAGTCAGCACCAAAGCCGCCGCGCCAATGATGCTGACATTATCGCCCAATGCGGTTTTTTCGATGCGCAGATGCTGCAGATAACCGTCATCAATCACATTGTCTTTAATCGATTGGTGCATCGGCTCAAACAGCGGATCACCCATATTGCTGACTCCGCCGCCAATGACAATCACTTCAGGGTTAAACAGGTGCAGCAGCGAGGCAATCCCCACGCCGATCATCCAGCCTGCACGGGCGACAATCTCCTCGGCCAGTGCATCATTTTGCAGCAGCGCCTTGCCGACTAACGCCGCATCAACCCGCTCGATATCGCCCCCGGTCAATTCCAGCAGTACCGATTCGCGCCCCTGTTGCAGGGCTGCGCGTGCCTGCCGGCCTAATGCCAGCCCTGCCGCCTCTTTTTCCAGCGTGGTCGCCTTCCCGTTGACCACCAGCAACATCTGGCCGATCTCCGCCGCGAAGCCTTCCTGCCCCAGCAGCAGCCGATTATCCACCAGCACCCCGCCGCCAATGCCGGTACTGAGGGTCAGGTAAATCGCATTTTTGCAGCCCTTGGCCGCGCCGCGGGTCGCTTCCGCCAATACCGCCACGTTGGCATCATTGCCGATAAAAACCGGCACATTCAGCGCCGTTTCCAGCTTTTGCACCAGCGGTACGCTGTGCCAGCCGGGCAGATTGGGCGGCGCCAGTACAATTCCCGTCAGCGGATTCAGCGGCCCCGGTGACGATAAACCCAGGCCGCGCACATTCGGGTTTTTATCCAGCACTATCCGTGTCAGGTCGATAATGCGCCCAATCACCGCGTCCGGCCCTTCCTCGGCCAGGGTGCTGGTTTCGTGGCGTTCCAGCACATTCAAAGCACTATCCAGCAGAGCGACTCGGATGCGGGTGCCACCCAGGTCAACACCAATCACATATTCAGACATTATGGACTTTCCTTAAAAAGAGGTCGAGATAACTGTTGTTCGCCATGATAAGCATGTTAGAATATAGAACAAATTACCCCAATTTCCCATTGTCTGATAGGACACTTTTATGGCGCCAGTTACGCCTTTACGCCAGCAGTACCTGGATATTAAACGCGAATACCCGGATTGTATTCTCATGTTTCGCCTGGGCGACTTTTATGAGATGTTCGACGATGATGCACACATTGCCTCGCGTGAGCTGGATATTACGCTGACCGGACGCGCTACCAGTAAAAGCCAGCGCGTGCCGATGGCCGGAGTGCCTTATCACGCTGCCGAATCGTATATCGCCCGGTTGATCGAGCGTGGTTATCACGTCGCCATCTGCGAGCAGGTCAGCGAGCCGGACGGCAAAGGCATTGTCGAGCGTGAAGTCGTGCGCGTGATTACGCCCGGCACGGTGGTTGAACCGGCTTTTCTGAACGAAAATCAGGCCAATTATCTGTTGGCGCTGCTGCCAATTGGCAATGTCGAGGAACGCCAGTGGGAGAAAGCCGGAGTCGCCTATGTCGATATTTCCACAGGCGAATTCGCCGCCACCCAACTGGAAGGCCACAATACTGGCGTGCTGGTGGTCGAGGAACTGGCGCGCCTCAATCCACGTGAAGTGATTATGCCCGAAAGCTGGGTGCAGCGTGGAGTATCCCTGCCCGAAGGCATCCACCTGACACCAATTGCCGACTGGCGCTTTGAAGCCGCCACCGCGCAGCAGGTTCTGCAGCAGCATTTCAAAGTGCGCACACTCGATGGCTACGGCCTCAAAGACTCACCCGCTGGGGTGTGTGCCGCTGGCGCGATTCTGCAATATCTGCGCGAAACCCAGCGCGATAATCTGGCGCAGCTCACGACTATTCGCGCCTACTCCACCGCCAGCTTTATGGTGCTGGATCAGTTTACACGGCGCAATCTGGAACTGACCGAAACTATCCGCAGCCGCAAGACTCAGGGCAGCCTGCTGGACGTGCTGGATCGCACCATCACGGCGATGGGAGCGCGTTTACTGCGCACGTGGATTAATCAGCCCTTACTGGAATTAAATCGGCTTAATGCCCGTCTGGACGCGGTAGATTCGCTGACCAATGACGAAGCCCTGCGCGAAGAAATCCAGCAGACGCTGCGCAGCATGTCCGACATGGAGCGCCTGACCAATCGCCTGCTGATCGGCAAAGCTGGCCCGCGTGATCTGCTGGCGCTGCGGGACAGCCTGAGCATGATCCCCATTCTGCAAAATCTCATCAGCCCGATTCCAGCATTACGCGCACTGATCGAGCGCATGGATACATGCGCCGAAGTCTATGATGGCATTGGCACAGCCTTAACCGATGAACCCCCGGCCACGCTCAATAATATCGGCATTATCCGTCCCGGTTTTGCCCGCGAATTGGATGATGTGCTCAACGCTACCCGTGACGCCCGTGACTGGATTGCGAATTTAGAAGGCGTGGAGCGCAAACGCACCGGCATCAATACCCTGAAAGTGGGCTTTAATAAAGTTTTTGGCTATTACATCGAGGTCAGCAAAGCCCAGCAGGACAACGTGCCGGATGATTACATCCGCAAGCAGACACTGGTCAATGCCGAGCGTTTTATCACGCCAGAACTCAAGGAATATGAAACGCTGGTACTGAATGCCGAGGAACAGATCTTAGAGATCGAACGACGACTGTTCACTGAACTGTGCCAGCAGCTTTGCGAATCGGCCACCAAACTGCTGAATACCGCCAAGGCGGTCGCCCATCTGGATGCGTTTCTGTCGCTGGCAAATGTCGCCGTGCGCGAAGGTTATATCCGCCCACAACTGACCAATGACGATACACTGGTCATTAATGCCGGACGGCACCCGGTGGTCGAAAAACTGCTGGACGGCGGGATTCGCTATATCCCCAATGACACCCACTTTGATACGCAGTCACGGGTGCATATCATCACCGGGCCGAATATGTCCGGTAAATCGACTTATATCCGCCAGGTCGCGATTATCACCTTGATGGCGCAGATCGGCAGTTTTGTCCCGGCAGACGAGGCGACCATCGGGCTGGTGGATCGCATTTTCGCCCGAATCGGCGCACAGGACGAAATCCATGCGGGACAAAGTACCTTTATGGTCGAAATGGTGGAAACCGCGCGTTTACTCTCCGGCAGCACCAACCGCAGCCTGCTGATTCTGGATGAGGTTGGGCGCGGCACATCGACCTATGACGGACTGGCGATTGCCCGCGCCGTCATCGAACATATTCACAATAATCCACGTCTTAACTGCCGCACATTGTTCGCCACACATTATCACGAGCTGACCGAAATGCCCGATATTCTGCCGCGCACCCGCAATTACAACGTGGCTGTCTCCGAGGAAGGCGACGACATCGTATTTTTACATCGCGTCATCCCCGGCGGCGCTGACCAGAGTTACGGCGTCCACGTCGCGCAGATCGCTGGCATGCCGCGTCCGGTGGTGGAACGCGCCCGTGAGCTTTTGGCCGACCTGGAACGTCAGGGAAGCAATTTCAAGCTACCTGCCAAAGAAAACTCCACCGCCCAGATGTCATTTATCGACGAGACGCCTAATCCAGCAGTTGAAGCGCTGCAACGGCTGGAAGTGGATAACCTCAGCCCGTTAGAAGCCCTGACGAAACTCTATGAGCTTAAACGGCTGGCGGGCCAATAAAAGCGGTATAATCGAAGGCGATGTCATTGGAGATAAATGATTATGGCTGCACCGCAATCCTTACGTGAACTTATTGATCAGGTACCAGCAGAACTTCAACAGGAAGTGGCTGATTTTGTGCTGTTCGTTCTGGAACGTCATGTAAAGTCCCAGCCCCTACCCTCACAGGAAACCGGCACGCTGGCACTTTTGGCTCAAAAAGCGCTTGAGGCAGACATCAGCACAGGCGAAACCGATATTGCTGAACACAGCCGTGAAATCCTCCAAGGCCAATACGCGGAGCATCTATCTAAACGCATGAACGATAGGTCAATGGATGGCGAATAAAGTTCTTATTGATACGGGATTTCTTTTTGCGCTTTACAATCAAAGTGACAACTATCATCAAAGGGCTTTAAACTTTGCCGCTCAAAACCACAGCGAATTAGTCATTCCTGATGTCGTACTTCCAGAAGTCGCATTTCTATTTTCGCGCTATGGTGGTGTCCCTGCTGTAGTTCGCTTTCTACAGACATTAGTTGACATTCAACCACGCCTAGAGCCACTTACGAATATAGACATTCAGCGAGCTGGCGAAATTATGGAGCTGTATTCAGATTCAAAGTTAGATTTCGTGGATTGTTCCATTATGACGTTGGCAGAGCGCCTCAATATTACCCAGGTTTGTACTTTCGATAGACGTGATTTTACCATCTTCCGCCCCCGTCACTGTGAACATTTTGAACTACTGCCAGATTAATGATAAGGTCATCAATCACGTTGGTGAATGCTTCGAATGCTAATCCCGAATTAATGCCTCAGTCTGGCAAAGTACAGCCAACCCCTGCATAATTACTGCTACGGTTGGAATCATCACAGGTTGACCTCCAATGCCCAAAGCGCTCTTTTTTAACATCCCGGCTCACGGCCACGTCAACTCCTCACTCGGCCTTGTGACGGAGCTTGTCCAGCGCGGACATGAGATCATCTACTTCGCGACGGAAGAATACCGCGCCAAAATTGAATCAACCGGCGCCCATTTCCGCGCCTATCAGGCCGAAGTCGATCACGAAACCAATCTGGGAAATTTCAATTATCTGGCGCTGCTGCTGCTTAGTACCGGGGAACAGCTCATGCCGCAGTTGCTGGAAGCAGTTGACCAAGAACAGCCCGATTACATCATCTCGGATTCGCTGTGCGTCTGGGGTTTTCAGGTCGCACGCAAACGCCATATCCCTGTGATTTCGTCCAGCGGGACATTTATCTTCAACCTGCGCATGGTCCTGGCATCCACGTCACCGCGTCAGCTTTTAGGGCAGGCGCTGGAATTTCCCGGGAATATCCGATATCAGATTCAGTATCGGCAGACCGCCGCCCGCATCCGTGAAAAATATGGCATGGGCAGCCCCAGCATACTGACTGCCATGAATTCACATGGCGATATTACGCTGGTCTATACCTCCAAAGCCATGCAGCCGATTGCCGACACGCTCGATTCGAGCTTTAAGTTTGTCGGGCCGGGGCTGATTCCGCGCCCTTATGAAAGCGATTTCCCACTCGAACGTTTGCAGACGGACAAGCCGGTGATTTATATCTCACTCGGCACCATTTTTAACGGTGACCGTGATTTTTATGAAGCCTGCCTGCAAGCCTTCACCGGGTCTGATTACACCGTCGTATTGTCATTAGGGAAGAAATTCACGCCGGAGTCATTTGGCGCCATCCCACCCAATTTCATCCTGCGCAATCACGTGCCACAGCTTGACGTGCTGCAACATGCCGATCTGTTTATCACGCATGGCGGCATGAACAGCGTCCACGAAGGTATATCTTTTGGCGTGCCGCTCATCGTCATCCCACAGATGCTGGAACAGGAAATCGTCGCGCGGCAGGTCGTGCGCAATCAGGCAGGCATCATGCTCGACAAAAAACAGATCAGCGCGGTGCGGCTGCGGGAAAAAGCCGATGCCGTGCTGGTCAATCCAACCTACCGCCAGAACGCCCTTCGCGTTCGCGATACGCTGCAAAACGCCGGTGGCGCCAGCAAAGCAGCCGACGAAGTGCAGGCGTTCGTCCGGCAGACCATCAAACCGTCACCACTTATGGACAGGAAATAAAATGACCGATTCCACCGCTATACTCTGCTCGGCTCAATCACTGCAAGCCGCTGAGCAGCTTTTCGGGACAGCCTCCAACAATGAAGTCTGGTTTTTGCTGGAATACACCAGTACCTGGGGCGCAAAAGTGCTGCCAGAAAGTGACCTATCCGCACCCGTAAAAGACCGCTTGAATGA
>JBBSQD010000289.1:0-7982 GCA_038258185.1 Aggregatilineales bacterium
AATTTGATTTTGTACGATTACATGACGACTTGCTCACGAATATTCATCGCGAGTGGCAGACTTTTGGTTGAGGTTACAGATTACTGCGTGCTGGCTTCAAGCTCCAGGTTGCCGATGAGCATGCTGTAGGCGGCGATTTGCTCCAGACCACATTCCCCGGCAAACGGCTCAATGCGTTCATTGGCATTCTGGTCGGCACCGGTCAGAATCTGGTTGAGTAAGCTGTCCGCCTCATCTGCCAGGGGCAGGGCTGTCTCAGTCGTTTCAGTCGCCAGTATCGCTTCTTGCAGGCTGACAATCTGGTTGACGCGCACGCGGGTATTTTCCACACAGGTGCGGATCAGACTGGTCGCACCCTGCAAACTGGCATCGGCTTCCGGTGCTTCATCGACGGCGGTTAAAGTGGCATCCATCGCATCGAGGAAGATGTTCACACCCTGACCGCGTCCGGGATTTTCACCCATGCCATTGTCATTCAGATCATCCGACGCGCCGGTCAGGATATTAATTACCTGCTCGGCATGCGTGTGCATCCCGCCGATGTTGGCGCGATAGGGTGACTGGCTGTTATCCAGCGCGACTAACGCTTCGCTATAGGCACTCGCCAGCAGACCCGTGTCATCTATGCCAATTTCAGCCTCGTTCAAAATCGTGTTGAGTGCTTCGGCGACAATTGGCGGAATATCCGCGCTGTAAACGACATCACCATTAGGCGCGCTGTTCATATTGCGCTGGGCTTCCTGTACATTGGGTGAACTCACGCGCAGGCCGACTGGCACCCCCGTGCTTTCGAGCGTGATGAAGGCGCGATTATAAGTCGCGGGTAAAAGTCGCCCTTCCTGATCGGTATAGGCCAGTGCGCCGCTGCCCAATGCATCCAACGCCACAGAACCTAACCGCAGATACTGATCGTCGCTGGTGTTAAACAGCCACACGGTGTAACTCTGACTTGCGCTTGGTGGAACGAGATTATCCACGCGCAGGTTCACAGTATCACCCAGCGTATTGGTACTGCTGAAACTCAACTGGCCGGTGTTGCTGTTGCTCTCGGGGGAGAAAGGACGACTGGTTTCCGCCTGCACTTTCTGTGCCTGATTGACACCTGTCAGGCCGAAGACCAGCAGCGTCATCAGCGCGATAAAGCCGGACAAGACCGCCAGCGGACTCTGACCAATGCGTTTGAGAAGCGGTGGTCTGGCATTCGACACGAGGATCGTATCGGATGACATCTGGAAATTGGGTGCAGAAGCATCGCGGTGAATGGCGCGGGAAAAGTCCTGCATAAAACCGCTGGCCGTGTCGTAACGATCTTCCGGATCTTTAGCCAGCACACGCAGCATGACCGGCTCCAGCGGTTGCGGCAGATTGTCCATTACCGCATGGATGCGCGGCACCGGTTCAGTCAGATGCTTGAGCACAAGCTGCATCGGTGTGTCAGCCTTAAACGGCTGCTGACCGGTAATCATCTCATAGGCGATAATCCCCAGCGAATAAATATCCGACTCCGGGCCGGTGGGGATGCCCTGACACTGCTCCGGGGACATATAAGCCGGTGTCCCGACCAGATTGCCGGTTCCGGTCAGGCTGGTGTCCCCTTCCAGCAGCTTGACAATGCCAAAATCCGCCAGCAGGGCGTGACCCTCTTTGTCCAGCAGAATATTATCGGGTTTGATGTCGCGGTGGATAATGCCCTGACGATGCGCGTAGTCCAGCGCGGAGGCGATCTGGCGCAGGTAAGGTTCGGCTTCTTCGGGACTCATCGCGCCGCTGTCCATCAGATCACCCAGCGAACCGCCTTCAATATAAGCAGTTGCCAGATAAACGACATTATTTTCAACGCCATAATCGTAAAGGGGCAGAATATGCGGATGTTGCAGACGGGCGATGGTGCGCGCCTCCAGCTGGAAGCGCTCGGCAAATTCGTCACTCTGGCCGGGATGGGGGGGCAGCACTTTGATGGCAACGTAACGATCAATGTCCTGACGATAACCCTTGTAGACCGTGGCCATACCGCCCTGACCGATCAGTTCAATGATTTTATATTTGCCAAGTTCACTACCGATAATTGAGGCTGACATGGCTGACTGTCCCTAAACACTGTGAGTGTAACAAAACACCATCTTACCTATTATAACTGTTTATCTGCCTGCCAGATGCAAAAAATTTCTAAAAAATGTCAGGCCACCTACTGTCTGAAAAGGTGACCTGAGCACCGCTGTTATTTTTCTTCAAGCGGCGATTCAATTTGCAGACGTACCGCCGCCAGAGCATCATCCATCTCTTCAAAGGCGCCCATAGTCACGCCGCGTTTTTGGAAAGCATTGCGCAAGAAGTTGATCCAGTGCGTTGTTCCGACAAACGTCACGCGGATATTCGCGGCCTGGGTTGAAGATGGCATCGACTGGGTAGCCACCTGGATCATCTGCAGCATATCCATGAAGTTTGATGTGGCCTGAGTGGTATCGGTAATGCGGTGGAAAATACCCGGCTCATCGCCAATCAGCTCGTGAGTGGTCTTGTAAACTTCTTTCACATCTTCCAGGGTAATCTCGCCGACCAGGGTGGCAACAATGATAGGTTCATCGGGCAGGCGTTGAACAGATACAGGCATCGCTTGATTTCACTTTCTGATTTTTATGAACATATCAGTAAATGTATCAGCAGAAACTACTTTATAAAAGTGACTGTATCAACGAAAATGGACTGATGTTGTTCAATTAAAATATAACATTATATTTCAAAAATGGGTGGCTCATTTATCAATTATTTGTGAATTTTAATTATGGAAGTAAAGAGGAATATCGGAGACACAGGTTCTGTGCCCCCGAAGCAACACGTTCGTCATCTCGGTTTAACCTGATGAGTAGAAATAAGAAAGGATATGCCATTGTTCATCAATATGGCATCCGTTACTTTTCCAGGGGTGATGCGCCCTGGCCGTTTGCTGCTAAGCTGCGATTAGTACAGGGCGTAGGCGGCTTCTAATTCTTCGCGCAGACTAAGGTAACTTGTGTAGCGCTGGTTGCTGATGGTGCCTTCTTTAACCGCTTTGGTGACGGCGCAACCGGGTTCATCCCCATGCGAGCAATCGCCAAAACGACATTGCCCGACATACGGCGCGATGTCGATAAAATAGGCGTCCAGCTCTTCCGGCTCAATATCCCACAGGGTAATGGAGCGCATCCCCGGTGTATCCGCCAGATAACTGCCTTTATCCAGTTTCACCATTTCGCTGTCACGGGTGGTGTGCATACCTTCAAGGCGTGAACCGACGGCCTTAACCACACGCCCCAGGTCGGGTTGGATGGCATTCAGCAGGCTGGTTTTGCCCACACCGGAAGGCCCGGTAAACACGGAGATGCGATCCTGAAGCAATTCGCGCAATGTATCGACCCCAATTTCCTGCAAGGCACAGGTGTAAACCATCTGGTAGCCCATTTTGATATAGGGTGCAAAACGCGCTTCGATTGCGGTGGGGTCTTCGAGATCAATTTTGTTGATGACGATCACGAGTTTTTCAATGCCTGATTTTTCACCGACTACCAGAAAACGATCAAGCATTTTGTAATTGGGGAAAGGTTCGGCAGCGGCAAACACGAAAATGGCCTGGCCAGCATTAGCGATGATGACCTGTTCGCGTTCGGCCTGTCCGGCACCCCGGTTGCCTTCAGTACGGACCGCTCTGGAAAGCACACTGACGCGTTCTTCAACTTCTTCAATCGTGCCCGTGCCATCTTCCATCGTGGAAATTTTGACCCGGTCGCCGATGGCCGCAATATCCGACGACTGAGCTTCTTCCATTAAGCGTCCTCGTAAACGACAGATGTAGATTTTCTGATCTTCTACCTCCACCCAGAAGAAACCACTCTGGTCCTTAATGACAAGTCCTTCAACTGGTTGATTCAAAGGCAATTCTCCTTCTGTATAAGCGATTATTAAGATCTCGAGCGTATTCTCTATAGTACAGTATTCTCCGGACTTTAACAAAAGCCACAGGCGCTTTGGTTAGGCGCCTGCCTCGATTCTAAGCTGTTTTTAAGCGCTTGTGTGGTATCCTTGTCGCACGTAAGATGGTGCTGGTTTGTACCATCTAGCGCATGTAGATGTCAGTGAGGATTGGAATAACGTGGATAGAGTTGATCAGCCTGTAGAATCGAACAGCCAGGCGACCCCCGATGTGTATATTGAACAGGCACGGCCTGAACCGGCTATCCCGGCGGATGCGGTTGTCCTGAAGCGTGAAGTCTTTAACTATTTTGTGGTTGCGCTGGTGTTCGCCCTGCTGGGTGGATTTATCGGTTATATGATCGCCAGCAGCAGCGCCCAGTCTAATGAAGCCCTGGTCGAGGAAATTAAAGCCGCAGTCGCCACGGGTGGCGGGGTGAGCAACCCGGAAATGATTGATGCGCTGGCCGCCGCACTGATGCCGCAGATCAGCGAAGCGATTGCGTCTGCGCGTCCGCCCAGCCTGGATGACCCGGACAGCCGCTTCACTGTCGCTGCTGACGAGAGCCGCTTTGTCGGTGCATCCGAACCGGAAGTGGTGGTCATTGAATTTGGCGACTTTAATTGCAGCTTCTGTAAACGCTTCCACGATCAGACCTTACAACCCCTTATTGACACCTATGGTGACCGCGTGCGTTTCGCCTATCGGGATTATCCGATTCTGGCCGAGTCTTCGCTTACAGCCGCGATGGCTTCGCATTGTGCGGCGGAGCAGGGTGACTTCTGGGAATATCACTCGCTGCTGTATGATAATGTAGGCAATTTCTCCCGCGACAGCCTGATCGGTTTTGCCGGGGCTTTGAATCTGGACACGGCGGCGTTTACCACTTGCCTGGACGAAGAACGTTACCGTGATGATGTCATTGCGGATTATCGCGAAGCAGAAGGCCTGGGCATTCGTGGAACGCCGGCCTTCTTTATTAATGGCCGTCCCATCAGCGGTGCCCAGCCGTATGAGGTTTTCGCCGGCATCATTGACGAAGAACTGGCAGCAGTGGATGCGGCCAGTGACGAAACACCCGCTTCTTAAAAATTGAGTGCTGACAGGCTGAATCCAGTGGGCAGACATGAGCTTCTGCCCACTGTTAGACCCATGACCAAAGTCCCTATAGCATATTGTTGAAAATGGTGTTATCATGACCTTGCAATGTGGAACTTGTAAGACAATGAAGTCTAAACCACATCGGTGCAGTGGTTATGCACCAAAATGCCCAAGGTGAGTTTAAAGAATTTGCAACATCTCCGCCTCTCATGGCTAAAAGAAGCAAATCACCATCTACTCCCCAGTGTAACGCATGCAAGTCCTGTAATGAATGGATATGTGTACACCGAAGGCTATAGCAAAACCCATACATTCAGGAGTGAATATCTTATGGCAGCACGTACACAGGGTACAGTAAAATGGTTTAATGGCGATAAGGGCTTCGGCTTTATCACCCAGGAAAACGGTCCTGACCTGTTCGTTCATTACTCTGAAATCCAGAGCGATGGCTTCCGTTCATTGAACGAAGGCGACCGCGTGGAATTCGAAGTAACCGACGGCAAGAAGGGCAAACAAGCAAGCTCTGTCAAGGTCATCCACAGCTAATTCAGCTGGTCTGATCTTTTAAAGAAACCCGCCGATTGCATCGCAGTCGGTGGGTTTTTTGATTCTCCGCAAACCCTCATTCATATAGCCAAACTCCCTTGTTAGACTGTTACTGATGCGGTGCAGGCGATTCGAAAGATCGCTGGCGATGCTGTATCTTTGACAAAGTGAGTGGCAATCGCCAGACCCTAAAACGGCATTGTCGATGGCTTTCTCAGAAGAAATAAGGAGGACATGCTTTGGATCAGGTTGCAGTGGATGATATTTTATACCAATTGCGCACCAGCCTTGAAAGCGAAAACTGGGATGCTGTCGCGGATATTATGGAGCATCTTCACCCGGCAGATCAGGCAGAGATTTATGATTCGCTGAGCGAAAATTTACAGGATCTGTTACTGGATCATCTGGATACGGATGATCTGGCAGGCATCCTCGGCAAAATAGATGAAGACATGGCGGCTGAGTTAGTCGATGAAATGTCCACGGAAGAAGCAATCCGCGTCATTGATCTTATGGACCCCGATGATGCCGCCGATTTATTGGGGGATATTGATGCGGATAAAGCTCAGCAAATCCTCGCTGGTCTGGAAGACTCCGATGAAATTCACCCGCTTTTAGGTCATCAGGACGATACCGCTGGTGGTCTGATGACCTCCGAGTTTCTGGCGTTGCGGCGCCAGATGAGTGTTGATCAGGCGATTCAGGCTATTCGCGCCTGGGAGCCGGATGCTGAAACGATTTTTTATCTGTTTGTGGTGGATATTCATAACCAGCTTATGGGCGTGGTGAGCATGCGCCAGCTCATCGTCACCCCGGCAGATACCCCTTTGAGTGACATCGTCAATCCGAATGTACACTCGGTTCTGGTTGGCACGGATGAAGAAGAGTGCGCGCGCATCATGTCGCATTATGATCTTCTGGCCTTGCCTGTCGTGGATGAAAATAACGTGCTGCTGGGCATTGTGACCATTGATGATGTGGTGGATGTTCTCAAAGATACCGCCACGGAGGATATGCAGCGTTTTGGTGGTTCGCAACCGCTGGAAGGCTCGTATCTGAACACGCGTGTGTTCACAGTGGTACGCAAGCGGATCGGATGGTTGTTGCTGCTGTTTGTCACCGGTAGTCTGGCGAGTACCGTGCTGCGCTTTTTTTCGAGCGATATGGAAGCGCTGGTGGAACTGGCAATTTTCGTGCCGCTGCTGATTGGCACGGGGGGTAATGCGGGCTCACAGACGACGAGCACCATTATCGGTGCAATCGCTAATGGAGATATTGTGCTGGGTGATGCGCTGCGGACGCTGTGGCATGAGGCGCGGATCGGTATCACGATGGGGGTGATTGTCGCCCTGTTTACCTTTGGCCGAGTCGTAATTCAGGGCAGTTCGCCAGAATTCTCCGCGACGGTGGCGGTATCGATTTTTATGATTGTGGTGTGGGCCAATGTGATGGGTTCGCTGCTTCCCCTCATTCTCAACCGCCTGCGGCTGGATCCGTCTGCTGTATCCGGGCCGGTCATGAGCACATTTGTCGACGCAACCGGCCTGTTAATTTACTTCAATGTCGCCCGTTATATGCTCAGTCTGTAGTTGAATTGAGGGTCATTTGCGCATTGGTGCCACGCGGTCATTTGGTAAATTCGATTATATAAAATATAATTTAGCAAAATTTATTAGATAAATTGGAGATAGCATGGCTTTAAATACCCATACAACCAGCGCAGTCATTCCCATGACTGCCGAGCAAAGATTCTTTTTTGACCTGCGGGGCTGGCTGCTGATTCCGTCCGTGCTGACAGCGGATGAAATCGCGGAGATGAAAGCCGAAGTCTATGCGGGGGCTAAAAATAATTACGAGGGTAAGCTTCAGGAATTACTGGATCATCCGGCGATTGTCGGGGTTCTGACCGAACTTCTGTCCGAGGATTACACTGTCGCAGAGGATTACTACAGCTTCCGTTGTGAGAATGCCTTCAGCACGGTGCGCCCTCCCGGCTGGAGCAAAATGGAACGCACAGATGGTGGTATGCCGCATGTGGTGCGTCCGCCGCAACAGGCCAACGCCATGCGTTATCAGGTGGCTGGTGGCCGGATTTTCGCCGGATTAACCCGTGTGGTGTGGGAACTGGAAGAAGTCAAGGCGGGGCAAGGCGGCACGAGCTTCCTCAGCGGATCCCATAAAGCGCATTTCAACTATGGTGGACCCGATCCGTACCGTCCCAATGTCAGTGATTCACCGTTTGAGGCTGAAATCCGCGCTGCAATGGACGAATATAGCTGCCCTGCTGGCTCGGTAGTCATCTTTACCGAAAGCCTGGTTCACGCCGCGAATGACTGGACGAACCCGGATAATCCGCGCTGCGCTATTTTCAACTGCTATAATTCGCTGT
>JBBSQD010000290.1:0-7927 GCA_038258185.1 Aggregatilineales bacterium
GATCAACCACCCGCTCCCCTGCCTGCACCTTGCGCAGGATTTCTTCCTTGATTGGTTTGCTCACGCGATGACCCATTCCTCTTACCCCATTTCCACCGATTTTACCTCAGACTGTTGTCTTATTTTATGGGGTACCGATCAGGCGAACCTGTGTGTTCGCCTGAGTGCGGGATGACACATTGGTCATCCCCTATGTAAAGGCGGGTCAGAGTATCTTCAGATGCCTCCCGCCTCATTTCGTAGCCAGACGTTTTTAACGTCTGGCGGTAAATTTTGCCTCTTTCCAATTTCGCACTTTGCTCATAATTGCTTTCCAGCCAAATATTCATATACTTGGCTTCGGAGGGTTTATGCGCCGATTGTTGTACATTATGTTGCTCTGTTTAACCGGTTGTGGCAGTGGTGCCGTGGTTTCTGCGCCGACCCCGCTGCCGCCGGATGTCTCCCCGCTGCGCTATGAACATCCCAGCGGAGCGTTTTCGCTGGTGGTGCCGCGCACCTGGCCGGTCTATGAGCAGAACACGACCACGCTGGCCTCGACCACGTTCTCCATGCCCGGCACGACTCAGCCATTGCTGACTGTAGCTGTGATGAACTTAGGGCGCACACTGGAACCCGCCGCTTTTGGTGATCTCATCACGCAGTATCAGACCAACATCCGCGCGGATATTGGCCGCTATACCGAGCAGAATCGGCAGGCGATGGGCGATGGAAGCTGGCGCATCACCGGTCTGCGCTCACTCATCGGCGGCAATACGCAGCCCATCAACACCTTTGTCGAGCAGGAAGCCGGTTTTATCGCCGTGCTGGATGCGCTTGTCCCGCCAGACCCTGACCAGTTATTGCGGTTTCAGGACATTCTCAACACCTTTCAGATCAACCCGCAGGCGGAACTACAACCCGCGGAATTATCCGTGCTGGTCGCCACGGCCAGCGCCGAGCTGGATGTGCTGCGCGTCTCCACCTGGACAACCCCCGCAGGCGTGTTTTACATCACCGGGGAAGTTGGTAATTATGGCAGCCTCCCGGCGGTGAATCTGCCGGTGCAGGCTGTGCTGTATACAACCGATGGCTTGCCTGTGGCTGAAGCTGTCGATATGCCGATGGGCTATGCCGTGCTGCCCGGTGAATTTATGCCGTTTAGCCTGCGTTTTGGACAGGGACAACCGTCACTCAGCACCACCTACGAAATCACGCTCGGCAGCCCTGACTGGCAGGCCGAATCTGATTTAGTGATTAACGAGCAGGACGCGCTCACCTGGACGGACGAAAGCCATTACAACGAGCAGGGCGAATTGACCGTCAGCGGCACCGTGACCAATACCAGCGCGGGGACGCTGCGTAATTTACGTGCAGTGGTGACACTTTTCGGGGCTGACCAGACCGTGATCGGGGCGCGTTTTATCGACCTGACCGGAGTCGAACTGGCAGCGGGCGAATCCGCGCCGTTTGAGATTGCCGTGCCGGAAATCGGCGGTGACCCGGCGGAATACATCGTCACCATTCAGGCGGTGCCATGACCATTACTCACATCTTTTTTGATTTACACGGCACGCTGGTGGATAACAAACACCTGTTGCCCGCCTGTTATGGGTCGAATCTGGGGCGGGTGATGGCGGCGCGTTACGGTGGAGAGCCGCAGGCGTGGGAGCAGGCCAACCACCAGATTACCGCCGATTGGTTCAGCTATTTTGTCGATCTGAATCTGGACGAGCGCGTTGAGGATATGTGGGAGGGTTTGTTCCGCACGACGCGCGCGCTGTTTCGCATTACCGGCACGCCGGAACCATCCCGCGCTGAACTGCATGCGCTGGCGCGTGAGCTTCCCGGACTGGCGACGCAAGACTGTGACGCTTTTTTCCCGGATGCCAAAGCCGCTGTCCAGGCGCTGCATGCCGCCGGTTATACGCTGGGAGTCTGCACGCACGGCCTGACCACACAGGCACACGCCACCTTAATCGGGGCGGGGATGCGCGAGTATTTCACAGGGCCGTTAATCGGGCCGGATGTCACCGAGCATTTCCGCAAGCATGAGGCGTTTTTCACCATTGCCGCGCTGCGTGCTGAGGTCGATCCAGTGCAATGTCTGATGGTCGATGATGGCGTGTTTAATCTGGACGGTGCCAGCGCAATTGGCATGAAAACTGCTTATCTGTGCCGCGACACCACGCCCGAAGCCTGTGTGGCGGATGCGCTGCTGCATCCCGACCTGAGCGCTTTACCGGCTGTACTGGATAGCTGGCGATGATTCAGGTTGATATTCCCGGACGCGGGTTGCTGCAAATCGAGCATATTGTCTGTGATGTCAACGGCACGCTGGCGCTGGACGGTGAACTGCTGCCGGGGGTGCGTGAGCGTTTTGAACTGCTGCACGATTTTGTCGATCTGCATCTGCTGACCGCTGACACGCACGGACGACAGGCCGCGATTGATGCCGAACTCGGCCTGCAGGCGACCATCATCGAGCATGGCGCGGCGGAGAAGGGGGCCTATGTGCTGGCACTGGGGGCGGATCAGGTGGCGGTAATCGGTAACGGCGCGAATGATATCGCCATGTTTAACGCGGCGGGGTTACGCATTGCCGTGCTGGGGCCAGAGGGGTTATCGGCTGGCCTGTTGAAATCCGCCGATATTCTGGTGCGCGACATCAACGACGGCCTGGATTTGTTCCTCAATCCCTCGCGTCTGGTCGCCACCCTGCGACGGTGATATTCAACAATCACTCAGGTAGCACGATTGACCGGGTCTGTTGGCTACCTGCAAGTTCTTAATGTTCAAACCACGCACTAAACTTTCCAACTAATATTTGTATTGTAATATGGTTAGATACTTTGTCCCATGCGTTGCTTGAATAAGGTTTATCCACGTTTATGAAACTTAAACCTATGAAACAAGTAAAACCTAAATTTTTGATTTTTTCTACTTCGCTTGAGTATGAGGTACTGCTTGATGAAGCCGAGCTTCTGAGTAACGTACAAAAAATTGATGGTGAGAGAATTCGGTATTCCTGGTATCTTATGCCAGAAGTCAGAGCAAAATTTTACAGGATTGATACTAATATATCCGAAATTACAATTATAGTACGCGGAAGATTTGGGTCTACTTGGGCCTTACTGCAACTTGAAAACTTAATCGACCACCCACTAAAGTTAGAAGGAAAGGTGGGAATACACCCGGAATTGCTCCTGGCTGTGTTTATAGTCCTTGCGCTATTAGGGCCAATGACAATCGAGGCAATATCGAGATCATGGGCAGGTGGTAGTTTCATGCTACTTCTAATATCATCTGTTTTTGCAGGGATCTTTATAATCATGCGCGACATAAAACGCTTTATTTTTGATGTGGTAGAGAACAGATTGTTGAAATCGAATAATTGATTTTATGTGGTTTCAAACAAGTGAAAGGTATCTGGCCTAACCCCCTCCCGTCTGATCGCCACCCTGCGGCGGTGATGTTCAAATTCGCGGTGATTGAAGACAAGGCAGACGACACGTTTTACCAAAAAGATCTTATAACTGTTTATAGTGATCGGGCATCCAACCAAAAGCAGATTGCTCAGAAATAATAAAGCGCCCCGCAATACTCCTTACATTTCCATCAATTGAGCCTATATTTATACTCCGAGTGCTACTAACAGGTCTGCCTAAGATGAAAAACCATGAACCTGATGAATGCCATATGACTTCTTCTGCCCTTTCGAGTACATCGTTTTCTCCAAAGTATGTCGTAATTTCATGAATGATATTATTTTCGATGTCAACTACACAGACCCCATTACACGTTTCAAAATTACCAAAAGCTATTCTTGTTCCGTCAGGAGATAGATTGGGTGAATTTATAGCCCCGGTCAAGTTAACGACATCATCACTGGAACCATTTTGTGTATGGTAAATAAAAATATTAATTTCGTTGTTCTGCTGAGTGAAATAAATTATGTCACTATTTGATTTCCATAGTGCGATACTATCTTCTATTGTAAAAGGATATACAGGTGTAGAAAATTCTTGAATAGTAGCAAAGGAAAGCGTGTCTATATTTAAGATGAGTTGCTCATATAGGTCGTCGTTTCTGACAAAAATGCCACTCCAATATTTACTGTTGGGAGACCAGTTAGATGTGATTGTTCTTGAAGAATCATTCGGAATAAAAAGTGCATCATTAGATAATTCTGTCACGAAGTCATTCTCCCATGAAACCACCCAGGCTGATGCAGTTACAGAGAAAGATTGGGTACATTCATCGGATGTATAAACAATGGCATAATTGCTGTCGGGACTCCAATTTGCCGATAGGATATTTGTATTTGTGACAGCAGTTATGGTAAATAATTCTTGCTCACTATTTTCAAATATAAGCTCATCGTTTGAGTTTATATATATGACCTCGTTTTCCTCCGACCAAATTGGATTACAACTTACACCTCCTGCTTGCCAATTTACCCTAATATTGCGCTCGTAAAATAAGTCTTCGTCAAGTGAGTAAACTATCATGCTCGCTTGATCGGTCATGTCTCTTCTTGAAGAATAAATAACTATGTCTCCAGATGGCAACCAGTCTACATCTGTAAGTAGGTCTTGGTTTAAATCCCATGTCCAGATTTGTTCATTCGCTGAAACATCGAAAACAATGAATTGTGATGGCATAATTTCGCCAACGTTATACACTTCGTAGAGCAGTAAGTCTGATACAGGCGACCACAGTGGATTGCGACTCCGTTGATTGGATGATGTTAGGCTTATAACCTCTGTTCCATCTGCATTAGTGAGATATACTTGTTCATTGTCATCTGGTAAAGCAGGCGTAGGAATTAACTCAGTACCCCAAACGAACCATTTGCCTGATACAGACCAACCTGAACCTATAATCCAACAATCAGAACATAATCGAAAATCAATAAGTTTGCTGTGCTTGTCGCCTAATGCAGTTTCTATTACAAATGCTTGTTGTTCGGTTGAATAATAGTAGAGCAGGGGATTAATTGTATTATCTTGAGCTATACTGAGATTCGTGTTTAGGATTAAACAAATTATGGTAATTATGTACAAAATATTTTTGTCTGTCATTTGATAGCTCCCTCGCGTTTGATCGCCACCCTGCGCCGATGAATCTGTAAATTATTGATTGGACACTTCTTTCGGAGGCTTTATTTCTGGACCCAAACACACTCGGAAACCATAAGCTCGATGAGGGCCGCCACTGGTGTATGCGCGTCCGAAACAAGTTAATTCGTCTTCAGCGCCTGGGTCTTGAAATACACTGCCGCCTCGTATGTTTCGAAAATCTTTCAACGGACCTCCTGAGCCTACCCAGTCTATCTGTGAGGTTCCAGCAGGATAATCTACTGGGACATCACAGCACATTTCCATTACATTCCCCAACATGTCATACAATCCCCATGCGTTGGGCAATTTTTGACCAACAGCTTGTGTACTGAATGCTGCTTCTGGAACATTGTCACCATGCCACGCAACTTTGTAGAGATCGCTGAAAGTGTCCCCGATCTGATATTTTTTCGATGATCCAGCTCTACAGGCATATTCCCATTCCGCTTCTGTCGGTAATCTGAACAAATAGCGATCTGGATGAACCAGGTGAGGCAATACGGTTACATTGAGTTGATTACAAAATTCCATTGCCTCTTCCCATGCAGTCGACTCCACAGGCAGGTTGCTGCCTTTGAAATGGCTTGGCGAGGTGTCCATTACGAATTGCCATTGACACTGTGTCAATGGATAAATTCCCAGCCAGTAATGGCTACTGATAATCACATTAAACTCTCCCATTGGGGAGTCTGTCCAATCATCGAGTCCTCTGCCTTCGTTAGACCCCATGATGAACACTCCCGCTGGAATTTCAGTCATTTTCAACACATAGCATTGTGGTTCAAGCTGTAAAGGAATAGTTATTTTGTCCATACATCTACCCATCAAATTTGACATTGTTAGTCAAACTTCAAATATTATTTCTATCCTATAGTCGGCCTCGATTTGTTCCTCAATCCCTCCCGCCTGATCGCCACCCTGCGACGGTGATACATCATCAGCTACACTGCGCAGCCTGCACCGGATAGAACCAGTCGCGGCTGGTAATCTAATCCCGTGTTTGCTGGTGCGTCGGCAGGGCGAATCATGCCGCAAAACACTAAGAAGGATAATTCGCCCTCAATGTAAGAATTGGAAATATTGAAGCTGGGTTTGGCATACGGGAGGTTATTCTGTCTCAGCAGGGATACTCCATATTTTCAGCAATCCATTGCTTCCACTCCAAGAAGAGATATATCTACCGTCTTCACTAAATGTTGCATCAAATACATCTTCATGAGAGAAGTTGGCAAGTTCGTTACCCGTCTCAGTGTCCCATAAAAGCAATTTATCACTATTTACCGAAATTAATATGCTCTCATCTGCGTTAATTCTTCTTAACGCCCCCAACTTATCCCTGGTTTGCCAGCCAGCCATCTCTTGAGCATCCACAATATTGAATAATTGAAATCCAGCGTTAGCTCTGGCTTGTGCATATACGTCCGCGTACCGACGACGTGTAAAGTCAATATCAACATTGTTGTCATAAACAACCTGAGAAGTCTTATCAACTATGCTCCACACATTTAGGTTAACTAAATTATCTACAACAACAAGTTCACCATTGTGGCTGAATCCTACATCGAGAATTGGTATTGCTAAATCACCCTCCTGGATTGGAGTATAGGTCGCTGAATCTGGATTGTTAAGCTGCCACAAACCAGCTTTTCCATCGGAACCTCCTACTACAAGTTGGCTGTTGTCTGGACTAAAGGCTGTCACAAAAGCAAAAGGTTGTTCGATAGGCTCTTGCTCTTGCAAAGTATCCATTTCAATAATTCTTACACGATTACGCTCTGATTCAGGAAAACCACTTCCATCCACAAAGGCCAGTAATTGACCATCGAGGCTAAAAGTTAGATCAGAAATTAAATCACCCTGTATAGTCACAGACCATATTTGTTCACCAGTGGCTGCATTCCATATGCGGATACTATTATCATCACTCGCTGAGGCTAAAAGGTTACTGTCAGGCTGGAATTCAAGTAAAGTTATTTTATCCGTTTGTCCATTCAAAGAATACAGCCTTTCGCCTGTTTGAGTATTCCATACCTCCAAGGCATTATCAAACCACTCTTGACGTGCAGCAGCTTCCCACAAATCTATACTGGCATCGTAACGTTTTAAGATAATAAATAATTGACTATCTGGACTGAACACAACATTCCGTACGGAGCGAGTATCTATTTGGAGTGATAGAAGCTCTGTTACTTGAGAGGCATTTCCCAAAGTGATGGGAAGGATTTGAGGGGGCGATACATCTTGACCATTGGCGGGAAGTATAATTAGACCCATAAAAATTACCACCCATGTGAATAGGCAACGGGCTTTTGAGATTCTCACAATGTTTTCTCCGAATATTGATTGCACGTGTGTGAGGAGGTACTCATGGAAAATGATTTAGGCATAGAATTATCCGTGCCTAAATTATACTGGTCTACCCCCTTTTAGTGGAGCAACAATTATTCAGGCGGCGCGGCTGACCGGGTCTGCTGTCTGCGAAGATGTACGCCTCCACCACTAAAACAGGACATGGTCGGTCATGCCCTGGTTAGTTTCGTAAAAGGCGGATTGGATCGCCTTATGCCCCTAATTGCGCCAAGGCGCTGAACAGTTCCAGCAGTTCGGTGGGCGTGTAACCATCCTGCGCGTTGATAGTACGGCTGCCACCATCCTGATCGACGGTGACGCGATAACTGTAAACATCGCTGCTGGCTCCCGGCACGGCAAATTGCCCCTGTAGGCCAAAGAAATTAAGCTGCTTCAGCATATTATCTAGCATCGCCACCTGTTCCGCGGAGATAGTGCTGGTGTTGCCATCCCGCACGACGCGGCCATCATTGAAC
>JBBSQD010000291.1:0-7793 GCA_038258185.1 Aggregatilineales bacterium
CACGCCTGTCCCTCTTAAAGCACATGTTGCGCTCCCTGTGTCGTTCCTTGTCCCACTGCCACATGGATCGCTCGCAATCTAACCCCCGTCATTTTCAATTACTGGAGTTGGAGTTTCCCTTATCTTGACACCTATGGGACAACGCAGGCGTTGTCCCTACTCTTTTAATGTGTATTCGTTGCTATGTTGTGGACTCCGGCGAAAAAGCATTTTATCTGCTTCAAGTTTTGAAAGCATCTCCAGGGCGAAAATGTCTATTGTGTTTGAATTCATAGATTTGAGAAAACTGATACTATCTTTTTCCTCAGAATAATTCACATACCACTTTAGCCAATTGATGAACCAGTACCTGTCAAAACTCTTTAGATCTGGAGCATCCCACTCGATAGGTTCCTGCGTTGTGATGTGAACCAGTTTACATCCAAGTCCGTGTAAAAAGTATTTCCAGTCCTGGTTTGCTCCCCAATATCCTGTTGGAGGGGTATCAAATCTTGATTTGTGTACAGTTTCTATCTGGTCTTTGACCATAGCTCCTGTCGATATCAGGATTTGGGGCCGCAATTCCCTAAGCGCTTCAAACACTAAAGTCTGACGAGATACAAAAAGGGAAATGAGATGGTACATAGTCTGCATATTGTTTTCCTGCATTCGCATTGGCTCATTATTTATTACAGTACCAGGTCAATAGCCACTGTCTTATCCACTGAACAATTTACAAATACACTCTTTTAGCGTAGGAACTATTTTGGTATAAGAATTAAACTGCAAGTATATGGACATGTTCGTCCATCGAAACAAATTGCGTCATCTGGATGTCGCGTGTTCTAAGCCGGGAACCTAACCACCGAACTCCACCTATGGCACGATAGCTGGAGAAAGGGATGGTAAAGGGAATTATTATTACCGGTTGAACAGGTTAAGCCACCCTATTAGGATTTTTAATACTTAGTTTTCTTGTTTGGTCATCTCCAAGTATTGCATAGTCTGCTCAACTACATCAGCCAAATCCGCTTCAGTCTCTTTGAGGACTTCATACTGAATATTCTTAACTCTCAATACAAAGCGACATTCGTCTATGGATTGAACAACAACGGTCTGTGATGCACCCGGTATTCTAAGCTCCACAGCCAGCATGACCAGCGAAAGATGTACGTTTGGAAGGCGTTTTTCTACAGATTGACGCAATGATGGTAACATTTTTAACATGCAGTTAGCGAGTCTAGAGCGCTTAAGGTCCTCGCTTCCATTTCTCAGTATCTCATAGCTATTGATTATTTCATCCCATGTGAACATAGTGCAGTCTCCCGAAAAAAGGTACTGTTAGAACCATTCTTCTGCAAGTTCTGTGTTTAGCAGGGATATTGGAACGCCTGCCTCAAACAATCGTTTTCAATAGAAATGGTGTATTCTTCACTATGATTTTCATACCAGACCACAATACGGGATTTATTATCCGGAACTTCTAAACACAGTGCAGCGAGTGATGTAAAAGGAACCACTTCGGCAAATAGCGGATCATCCTTTATGCGTGGAATCAAATCCAGAATACCCCTGGCATTTTCAGCATATCTTGAGTAAAGATACTCTTCCTGATACCGAACAGTAATTTGGTTCCACTCCTCAATTGGCATAGTATTCCTCTACTGGCGGTACGGACACGGCATCCCATAGAGAGGCCTACGCAGTGCCGTGTCCGTACAGGTTGTTTGCTTTATCCGCTAAATGACAATTTACGCGGACTCAATCCAGGCTAAAAATGTTCTTTAAGACTACAGTCTGCCCACCCAGCACAAGCGACTCAAAGCTATCTTCCGGCCCGTATAGTCCCTGACGCTCGAAGGTGTTTTCCTTCAACACATACACTTCGAGATAATCCGCTTCGGGGTCGACCAGCCAGTATTCGCGTATGCCGTGTTTTTCGTAGAGATCAAATTTATCACCGCGATCACGACGGGCAGTTGATGGGGATAGCACTTCAACGATCAGCTCCGGCGGACCTTCCAGCCGTTTCTCGGCAATCTGACAGCGGCTGGAAGCGCTCACCCAAACCACATCCGGTTCGGGGATGTTGCGTTCATCCAGATAAAGCGCAATCGGCGCGATAAAGACTTTGCCATCCGGCACTTGCTGGCGCAGCAGAAAAAAGATATTGCCAACAATATCCTGATGTTTGGGGATCGGGGGCGGACTCACAATCAATTCTCCATCCAGCAGTTCTTCAAAGCGATTGGTTTCTGGCAAATCGAAATATTCAGCGGCGGTCATGTAAATTTTTGTCTGGTCAACCACAGGTAACCCTCCTTCAAAACTCGCTTACGCCCAAGGCTGGAATGTGGCGATGACCGGTTGGTTCACTTTGAGTGACTCGGCCATCAGAATGTCGAGATAGCGATCCTGGCAGGCTTCGGCCAGTGAGTAGAATGGTGCGCCGCCATCGACATAGTCCGCCATGCGCAGCAGACAGGTGCCGATGGCGATCTCATCGTCGGAGAGCGGCGCGGGTGCCAACGGATTGTGATACACCCATGACTCGCCTGCCTGAATGCCTTTGAGATAGTTCCCCTCCAGATTGCCGTTCTCTCCCGCACTGTGACGGACAAAATCGACCTGAAGCGGGGTGTTCGGGTTATGCAAATAGGTCGCCTGCTGGTCGATAATCTCGCCGCGTTCACCGCGGATCAGCACACGCTTATCGCGCACATACGAGAAATACTGGTCGTTGGTGAAGTCGAACACGCCGAGGCGATCCCCAAAATCGAACCAGGCTAAGACCTGATCCGACTCGACGATATTTTCTTCGGTGGGTGGGCCATTGCGCGATGGCCCCTGCACAATCGGTGACTGGAAACGTCGCGCCATGATGGTGGGATTTTCGTAGCCGATGCCAAGGAAGCGGCGCATCAGGCTGATGCCGTGATAACCATGGGCGGCGGAAATCTGCGCCTGGGTGACGCGGCCTAATTTGCCACTGTAGGCGAAGGCCATCCGCGCGGCATGGAGCGGCTGCGCCCAATACTGCTCCGCAACCTGAATTTTGGCATTTCTGGTCAGGCTCCACAGGTCAATCAGTTCCTGAATGGTGGTGGCGGGTGGCGTCTCCGACAGCGCCGAGATGCCCCTTCGCGCGAGGTCTTGCAACAGGTGCGGATTAACGCTCCACGGGACACTGGTCACGACGAACAGCGGCTTTTGGGCGGCCAGCAGATCATCCAGCGAGGCGTAGGGCGTGACTCCAAAAGGCGCTAAAGTCGCCGCGGCATTTTGCGGATCACGCGTGACCACGCCGACCACCTTGAAGCGATCCGGCAGCGCCTGTGCGATGCGCAGAAAAAACTCTGCCCGCCAACCTGTTCCGACCAGCGCGAAGGGGATCATGGGCTAGACTCCTTCCAGCGGGGAACGGCCAGCACGCAGATTCGCTAATAAGCGGCTGTAGGCTTCGTGATCCAGCGGGAATTCCACCGGGCGATTGGTGTAGCTGGAGAAGGTCATGGCGTTCGCCAGTTCCAGGCCGTAAACGCCATTCGTGCCGGGGGCGGCCAGCGGTGCTCCGTTGACGATGTGCTCATACAGATTCTGATGAATGGTGCGGTGATCGCCTTTGCCTTCGCCGATGGTAACTTCGGCATCGCTCAGTTTGGGGGCGGCAAACGCTTGATCGCTGGTGCGGATAAATTCGTCCACGGGGACATCAAACTGCTTGAAGCTGAGTCCGCCGTGGCTGATGGCGAGATGGCCTTTGGTGCCGATAATCTCGAAGCGCTGCGGCTGACCGGCCTCGGCGGTGCTGATGTGCAGCGATCCGAGTGCGCCATGATCCCACTCGACTGCGGCCTGAATGGTGTCTTCGCAATCAATGTCGTGGACGGTGGTGCGGGCAAAGCAGAACACGCGGGCGGGTCTGCCGACCAGATGGCACAGCAGATCAAGCTCGTGGGGCGCCTGATTCATGAGGACAGCGCCGCCCTCCCCTGACCAGGTGCCACGCCAATCGACCTGCGAATAATAGAGCGCGGTGCGTGTCCAGGTGATTTTGATATCGACATGCTGAATTTTGCCGAGTTCGCCGCTGTCGATGAGCTTTTTGGCGGCGATAATCTCCGCGCGGGTGCGCTGCTGAAAATTCACCGCGAGGACTTTGCCGGTGCGCTCCGCCGTGGCGATCATGTCATAGGCGAGGGCGACTTCATCGGCCATCGGCTTTTCGACCAGCACATGCGCCCCGGCTTCCAGCGCATAGATCGCCATGGGTGCATGCCAGGGATGCGGCGCCATCACGACAACGACATCCGGTTTGGTTTCATCGATCATCTCTTTGTAGTCGGTAAAAGTGGGGGCTTCCCATTCGGCCTGGGCGCGCTCGTTGACATCGTCGCGCAGATCGCAGATGCCCACTACATCGACGGTATCCAGTTCGAGGCCGGGATGGTGCATGTTGTAGACGTTGGCACCTACGCCTATCAGGCCGTAACGCAATTTTTTCGGTGAGGCTTCAGTCATCAGATTTCACTTTCAAATAAAGTCATCATTAAAAGTGAACTGATTTTACCGCATTCTATACAGGCTCCGCATTGTTGGGTGATGTGGAGGTGGACTTAACAGGTGAAAGGTGAAGGCAGAGGGTGCAGCAACGCACCCTGATTTTTAGTAGCTGTGATACTGGGGGTTGGCCTCATCAAAGCGGGCGCGGCGCACTTCACCGACTTTGGATTCCAGATCCTTGAGGGCTTCGACCAGAGTTTCGTCATGGATTTTCGAGCGTTTTAAGAGATTCAGCAGTTCGCGGGTGAGGCGTTCCAGTTCCTGAACGTTCTTGTCGGAGATTGATTCCAGTTCCATACGTTACTCCCGTTGCTTGTCCAATAAACGATGTGCGATCTGGTGGCTGAGTCAGCAGCCGTATGGGGGCAAAATACAGAAGTATCAAGCAAAATTGGCATGACACCACATTGATTGAGGTGATTTTGTACCCTATCGTCTCTATTGTACCACATTCTGGCGATTCCGGGCAGAAGCGGAGGGTGCCATCTTCAAGCGGGCATACACGCAGGTCTGCCCCTACACATGCAATCCATTTCCGTAGGGGCGAGGCTGTGTCCTCGCCCGTAATTACCGACCAGAGGTCAGAGATCAGAAGATGGGGGCCGACACAACCGAAACCCGAGGCTGTTGCTACGGACGTCGGGACTGCTGTTGACGCGGCCAGCGGCACGAGCGAGGCTCAGACTGCTGCGCCAAGACCCGCCCCGCAGCACCCGGATATCCCCGCTGTCGTCCACGTCCAGGTGTTCCAGATTGCCGTACTTGTTCAGACACCATTCCCAGACGTTCCCGCTCATGTCCGCCACCCCATACGGTGAAGCCCCTTCCGCGAAAATGCCCACCGCGCTCGTCTGCCCGATGCCCGTTTCGCTCGTGTTGGCTTTGGTCGCGTCGAACTCGTCCCCATAGGGATAGATCAGGCCATCTGCACCCCGTGCCGCCTTCTCCCACTCCTGCTCGGTGGGTAAGCGCACTTCATATCCTCCCAGCTTGTCGCTCAGCCAGCGGCAGAACGCTACCGCCTGATACCAGCTCACCATCTCGCGAGGATGGTTGCCATATCTGAAACGCTGCTGGCTCATCTCCCGTGTCTTGTAGAGTGTGCCAAATACATCAGCCTGCTCTTCCGGCATTTCCGCCCACCAGCGGTCATCCCCATAATCCGGCGCGTCCACAAACGCCTGGAACTGCGCATAGGTCACCGGATAACGCGCCATCTGGAAGGTTGGCAGGCTCAGTTTTTGATCCTCTTGGTAGATAAATTCGCCCCCAGGGATGTCCACCCAATCAATGTCCAGCAAGCCATCTGCATTCAGGCCGATATACGGGCGAAGATCGCCTAATAACCCCAGCGCCCGGCCACAGGCGGCCCGGTCGATGGGGCTCAATGCCTGCGGGGTTTCCAGCAGCTTCACCAGCCAGTCCACCAGATTTTCACGCACGGCCCGTTCACTTTTACGCAGCCGGGTCTGAGCCGCTAAGTCCTGTTCTTGGGCCATCCGTCCGGCCAACCAGACACTCCACCAGCGCGGGTCGTACGCCGGTAATTCTGCATCGGGGATGTCATCCTCCAGCAGGTCATCCAGCAAATCCCACAGGTCACTGGTGCGACCCTCGTCAACCAGCACATCCCCGGCCAGTTCCCCCGGCACACGCCAGGCCTGCGGCTTAGCCTGGATCAGATCGCGGATCAGCGAGAAATCATCGGCTTCCAGGCACAACCTGATCACGTGCGCCGCACTCAGATACTCCTGAAAGCTGCGGTGGGCGAAATGAAACACATCCCGGTCGGCATTCTGTCCCGGCGAGACCAGCACCCCGGCATTCTCGCTCAGGTAGGGGATTAGTTCGGCTGCTGTGCTGCGGCCCAGTGGTTTGAGATGGGTGTAAAGCAGGCCTTCGGCAATCTCCGGTGTGCCGGGCTGGTCACCGGCTTGGCTGTGGACAGCGTAAGCCAGGGCCGCCAGCCGGTCAAACAGGGCTTCCGTGCTGCCTGTGCCCAGGATGGCGCTCAGCGACCGTGAGCCGGATTTACCGCCTGTCCAGCGTTCCAGCAGCAGCAGGATGCTCTCGCGGTAGAGCGCACCGCGGCGGGTGGGTAGCCCTTCCCCTTCCCCCTTCAGATAAATCGTCGCCATCAGCGTGACAAACAGCGGACGATCTTTGAGCTCCGGGTCAATGCGGCGCAGTTGCTGATTGAGGGCTTGCGCTTTGTTCTGGGCTTCGTCCTGCTCCAGACCCGCCGCCAGATAGAGCCGGGTGGCGAGGTCAATACGGTGCAGGTCTTCAAAGGCGGCAATCTCCAGTGCGTGGAAGCCGGGTAGTGACCAGCCTTCGTAGGCATAGAGACGGCTGGCGACGATCATGCGGCTTGCGCCATAGCGGGCCTGTAACGACTGTGCCAGCGCACTCAACTGCGCCTGGCGAGCGGCCAACTGGCCTTCAGGATAAGGCACTTCATCCAGCCCATCCAGGATCAGCACCGCCTGCCCTTCCTGCAAATCCAGTTCGAGATCAGGCGCATAAGCGGCCAGCGCTTCACCGAGAATGTCCGCCCGGATATAGGCCCACAGGTGCTCAGCAGTGGCCGGGGAGTGGACATCTGCCGGAAAATGCTGCGAAGCGACAAAGCGGCGTAGTTCGATATAGACCGGCGTGAGTGCGCCATGCGGCCAGATTCCCAGCTGCGTCAGGGTGGCCGGACGTGCCCAACCGCTGAGTTGTGCCCCGGCCAGACACAGCGCCAGATGGCGGACAAAGGTGCTCTTGCCACTGCCCGGCCCGCCGAGGATCACCAGCCGGTCACGGGCGGCAGCGATGTCCTGTACCTGAAGACTGAGGGCATCATCATGTGGGCCGTTACGCCAGCTATTGCGTCGATCATCCGGTTTTTCATCCGGGTACTGCTGCCGGTAATCCTCAATCTGAGAAGTGATACGGTTGAGCAGCGCTTCCAGGGGCGGTCGTTCATAACCAAAATCTTCCGGCGTATAGGGGACACGCCCAGAACGATCCTCGGCCAGTTTGACCGTAGGGGTATCGGTGCGTCCCAGCCACCAGTTAGTGATCTGCCAGTCCTGTACGGCCACGCCAATACTCAGATTGACCGGCGAATCGACATAAACCGCTTCCAGGTCAATCCCCGCCCGGCCTTCCGGGTTGATCTGCGCTAGGTTGAGTGTGCCGACCTGATCGATCAGACGGCGCAGATAGGTCTGATGCCGGGCATAGCTGTCATCATGCAGATCACG
>JBBSQD010000292.1:0-7699 GCA_038258185.1 Aggregatilineales bacterium
CTGTACGCGGTTGCCAAAAGCACGATGGAAGCCCTGATTACGACACTCCATAAGCATTATCAGCATGATGCAGTGGTGATCCGTTTAGGGAATGTCTATGGCCCCGGTGAACAATCCCGCGTCACGCGTCCACGTGTCAGCCCGGTGCAACGCATGCTTACCCAGGCGTTTGATGAACGGGCGATTACACTAACAACCCCGGATCAAACCCGTGAATGGACGTATGCACAGGATATCGGGCGGGTTGTTCATGCGCTGCTGACCGCGCCACCGCTGCCCCATGCGTTGTATAACGTCGCTTCCGGTCAGATCCTGACAGATAATGAAATTGCCAGACATATTCAATCGCTGCTGCCGGGTACCGCTATCCGTATCGCTGAAAGTTCAGATCAACCTGTGCCCACACGGCGCGGCTGGCTGGCCAATGCGCGTTTGCAGCACGATATTGGTTTTGAGAATTGGACCCCTTTCGCCAGCGGTTTGGCCGAAGTAATTGCTCATCGACGGGAGCACTCATGACATTAAAGGTAATTTTAGGGGGACTCGGTGTGCGTGGGGCGTATTGGGCGGACGTGCTCAATCGCTCGGAACGCTGCGAAATTATCGGCTATGCCGACCCTAACCCGGCAGCCTGTGAACGGGCTGTGCAGCGCTTCGGTGAGCATCCCACATTTGCATCCGTAGAAGAGGCGCTGGAAAAACTACCGGATGCGCAGGCACTGGTACTGGCGAATCCACCGATAGGGCGGGAAGCTCAGGTACAGGCTGCAGTTGACCGCGGCATTCCGATGCTCATCGAAAAACCGCTGGCGCTGGATCTGGCGGAAGCGGTGCATTTAGTGCGCATTGCTGAAGAGGCGAATGTCCCGCTGATGGTCGGCCTCAATTTCCGCTATCTGGCCGTCACCAAAGAGACGATGCGCCTGATAGACGAGGGTGTTGTCGGCAAGCCGGAATTTGCCCGGTTTACCTATGAACGCTGGCGGGATGGTAATCGCGCTAACCTCAATAAATATCCCCTGACGATGGATCAGCCGATGCTCTGGGAGCAGTCCATCCATCACTTTGACCTGATGCGCTATATCTATGGTCAGGAGCCGCTTACCGCCCAGTGCCAGACATGGAATCCATCGTGGAGCATGTACGAAAGTGATGCCAATGTGGCCGCACTGTTCACCTTTGATGGGGGCATGGTGGTCAATTATCAGGGCATGTGGCAAAGCAACTGGGCCGTCCCCAATTTTGAATGGCGCACAGAATGTACGGGTGGGGTTATCGACCAGTTAGAACAGTTCGGTGACCTGCATTATGCCCGCCATGATGACCCGGCGTTAACCGAAGTCCCGCTGCCAGAGCATGAAATCTGGGTGACGGAAACGATTGGTCTGCTGGCCGCTTTCGTCGATTCCGTCGTGGATGGCAAGCCCTTGCCGTGCAGCGGACGCGATCATCTGCAATCGCTGGCAATGCTGGAAGCGTGTATTCGCTCCAGCCGCGAAGGGCGGCAGATGACCCTTATTGATGTTTTACATGAAGCCGGGGCGCTATAAACTGCCAAAAACAGTCCCCGGCATTTGTGGAAAATTTCTACAGATAGGCGTGCAACAGTGTCTGAACAATTGACCCCACAGGAGGTGAGATTGATTGAAAAGCCATATAGATTAAGCGCCATGATGTTTTGTTCGTTCGTGTGTGAGGAGTAAAAGCAACAATGAAAAAAACACTAAGAGTAACTTTGCTGGCTCTGGCGCTGTTGAGTCTGCTGCCATTGGTGGTCAGCGCTCAGAACGTGCCGGACGAGAATACGCTGGTAGTGGCGCAGAGTGCCGATATCAGCACTCTGGAAGTTTTCACCCAGAGCGCTCGCCCGGAGTCGAATATTTTTGGACATGTTTTCGCCACACTGCTGGATGTTAATGAAGCTGGCGAGTTTGTGCTGACGGCTGCTGAGTCGATGGATGTCAGCGAAGATGGCACGGAATACACCTTCAAAATTAAAGAAGGTCTGACCTGCCACGATGGTTCACCCATTACCGCCGACGATGTGGTGTTCTCCTTCCAGCGTGCGAACATGACCACCGATGATGGCACGAAAGTGTTTACCGGCCATCAGGCAGGTTATGTCATGCAATCCCTGGGTTACAGTGATGTGCGCCTGGACGATGAATACACCATGACCGTGATTTTGGCCGGCCCACAGCCGACCGCTCCCGGTCTGCTGGCCGATGTCTATATCCTGTGCCGCGAAGTCTACGAAGATATGAGCCTGGACGAAGCCGCTGTCACCCTGGTCGGTTCTGGCCCGTATCGCTATGTCGAGTGGGTGCCGGATGATTATGTGCTGATCGAAAAAGTTGAAGGCTACCCGCTGGCCGAAGCCACATTTGATCGCATTATCTGGCGCGTGATCCCTGAAGGATCGACCCGTGTCGCTGAACTGCTGGCTGGCAATGTCGATATTATCGCCAACCTGCCACCCGATCAGGTTCAGGCCGTGAATGACTCCGGCGTGGCTGTGGCGGATGTGGTTGCTGGTACACGCCGTATCTATATCGGCTTCAACCAGCGCGACCTGTGGGATGATACCGAAGGTGGCCTCGCCATCAAGGAAACCGATGTGCGTGTCGCGCTGCAATATGCCGTCGACATCCCGACGATCTGTGAAACGCTGCTTAACAGCCCCTGTGAACGGGCTACGGGTCTGGTGAATCCGCCGAATGACAATCCGAATCTGGAACCATATCCGTTTGACCCGGCCACAGCCGAAGAACTGCTGGATGCCGCTGGTTACCCGCGTGGTGACGATGGTGTCCGCTTCGAGATCACCCTGCAAGCCCCGCGTGGCCGGTATGTCAATGATGCCAACGTCGCGCTGGCGATTGGTCAGTACCTGAGTGATGTCGGTGTACAGACCAATGTCGAGATTATCGAATGGGCTGAATATGTCCCGCTGATCCGTGCCCATGACACTGGCCCGCTGTACCTGCTGGGCAGTGGTGGTGTGACCTGGAGCCCGATCTCGGACATGAATGACCTGCGCCTGCCCGGTGGTGACCCCGATAACTTTGCGGCTACCAACTACACCGAATGGGCGAACCCTGACTGGTTCAGCCGCTGGCCGGAACTGCTGGCTGCCCCCGAAGGTGAAGCACGTGATCAGATCAAAAACGAAATGCTTGAAGTGTTCTATAACGATCCGCCGTGGCTGATGATGTACTTCCAACCGGATTTCTATGGTGTGGGCAACCGCCTTGACTGGACTCCCCGCCGTGACGAAGTCATTGATGTCACCGGTGCGGCACTGAAATAAGCTCTGCAAAAAATATTGTAAGGGGCAGTTAGCAATTTTGCTGGCTGCCCCTCACACCACGAGAAAAGGTCTATGACAACTTACCTGCTCCGTCGTTTAGTGCAATCCGTGGTAGTGGTCATCGGTGTTACGCTGCTGGCGTTTGTCTCGCTGCATATGGCGGGTGACCCAACCCATCTCTATGTGAATGAACGTGCCAGCCAGGAAGAATTTGACGCAGTCCGTAAAAGCCTGGGTTTTGACCGTCCACTGCCAGAACAATACCTGACTTATCTTGGCCGTTTGGTACGCGGTGATATGGGCGATTCGCTGCGATCACGGCTGCCAGCGCTGCCGATGGTGATGGATCGTCTGCCGGCAACGATGGAACTGACTATGTTTTCGTTGATCATTTCCATTGGCTTATCCATCCCGATTGGCATTATCGCCGCGATGCGCCGCGGGACCCCTGTCGATGGCGGGATTATGCTGCTGGCGATTTTCGGCCAGTCCATGCCCAGTTTCTGGCTGGGGATTATGCTGATTTTATTCGTGGGGCTGGGCTTAAAAGATGTGGTTGGCCTGCCGATTTCCGGCCATGTGCCGATCCTCGAACCCATTCTGGCAGGCGATTTCACCACTGCTGTACAAAACTTCCCGAATGCAATCCGTTATCTGATTTTACCCGGCTTCACTATTGCCGCGTTTTCACTGTCGCGCAATGCCCGTCTGGTGCGCTCATCCATGCTGGAAATTCTGTCGCAGGATTATGTGACCACCGCCCGCGCGAAAGGTCTGCGTGAGCGAACCGTCGTTTCCCGCCACGCCTTGCGCAATGCCTTGATCCCGATTGTGACCGTGCTCGGCCTGGAGTTTGGTTTTTTACTGAGTGGAGTGGTCGTCACCGAAACGGTGTTTTCCTGGCCGGGGGTAGGGCGGTTGGTTTTTAACGCCATCTCACAGCGGGATATCCCGGTGGTGCAGGCATCGGTTGTGCTGTTCGCGCTGTTATTTGTGGTCATCAATTTACTGGTTGATGTGATGTATCTCCGGCTTGACCCGCGTATTCGTTTGAATTGACAGGCCTGTCTATGACTGAACAAGCATCACTCCCATCGGCACTGCCGGTTCAGATCGGAGGTTACACCAGCACCAGCCCGGTTTCGGAATGGCAGCGCGCGCGTGTCAGTCTGGTTAAAGCCCGCTGGCCGGTTCTGGCCCTGTTTCTGCTGATTGTGATCACATTCTGCGCTGTTTTCGGCCCGCAGATTTCCCCCAAAGACCCGAACCGTCAGAACCTGATATTGCGTTTGCAGGCACCCTTTGTCCAGAACGCCGAGGGTCAGGCAGAGTTTCTGCTCGGCACAGATGGATTGGGGCGCGATATTCTCTCTCGCCTGATTTATGGCGCACGTGTTTCGCTGCTGGTGGGTGTCTCATCGGTGGTTCTGGGTGGTTTAGTCGGCGTGGTGCTGGGGATGATTGGCGGTTATTTCGGCGGCAGACTGGATGACTTTATCGGTCGGCTGGCGGATATTCAACTGGCGTTTCCGTTTATCCTGCTGGCAACGATGGTGCTGGTGGTGCTGGGGCCGGGGGTCTTAAATCTGGTGCTGGTGCTGGGTATCGGTCAGTGGGTGACTTATGCGCGTATCGCCCGTGGCGAGACTATCGCCCAGCGCAACAAGGAATATGTCGAAGCCGCACGGAGCATCGGCCTGCGCGATTGGCAGATTATCACCTCCTGCATCCTGCCGAATATTCTCGCACCGCTGATCGTCATCGCCTCCTTTAATGTCGCCAGTGTGATTCTATCGGAAGCGTCGCTGTCGTTTCTGGGGTTGGGTGTGCCGCCGGATGTGCCGACATGGGGCGCGATGCTGGCCGAAAGCCGCGATCAGCTGCTGGCGGGTAAATGGTGGCTGGCCGTGTTGCCGGGTGTCGCGATTATGCTGACGGTGCTGTCACTCAATATTCTGGGTGACTGGATGCGTGACTTTCTCGACCCTCGTCTGCGTGGCCGCGACAATTGATCAACTTTTAAACTACGAATTCACTCTACCAGATAGGTTAAATAATGTCAGATACATTTGTCGGTATTCAGATCGGCGCGATTAGCTTTGTTGATGAAGGGGTCGAGCAGGTGCTCGACATTTTACAGGAAAAGGCCGGGGTCAACGCATTGTTAATCTCCGCGCTGTCATGGAGCATTGGTAATGCTGGACGGGCGGCCTATGGCTTTCCCGATCATGGCGTGCAGGAACTGGATCATCTGCAAGGCGGTGCATTTTATAAGCCCGACCCGGCGCATTACACCGCGACCTTTATGCAGAATTTCCCCGCGCCCGACCCGCTGACAAAGGGGTTTGATACGCTGGCGGATGTGATCCCGGCGGCAACCAAACGCGGCTTTAAGGTCTATACCTATTATTGCGAGACTTCCAGCTCGGGTATTCGCTCCATCTGGCAGCCAGGTTTTGTTCATTTTCTGGATCGTGACCACTGGGGCAAGACGGCCACGCGGCCATCTCTGCTCAACCCGCATTACCGGACATGGTGGCGCTCGGTCATCAGCGACTGGTTCAGCAATCACGACCTGACCGGCATGCTGTGGGGCATTGAGCGTCAAAGCCCACTGATGGATATTTTCCGTGCCGACAGCAGCACTGGCTTTGATGAATATTTCAAGGCGGAAGCCCGTTCACGCGGCATCAATGTGGAACGTGCGCTGGAAGGCTATCAGAAAATTGACCTGTTCCTGCGCGGGGTGCGTCAGGGTGAACGTCCGCGTCATGGTGTGTTTGTCATGCTGTTGCGCCAGCTTCTGCATTATCCCGAAGTGCTGATGTGGGAAAAAATGTGGCTGGATGCGCATCTGGATATGGCGCACGAAATCGCGGGGACGATTCGCTTTTTCGACCCGGCCAATGAAGTCGGTTACGGCCTGTGGCAGATCATCAACACCTACAACCCCTATCTGAAGGCGCAGTACGATCAGTCTGATTATGCCGAATATGCCGACTGGTTCAAACCAGTGCTGTATCACACCCCAGCCGGGGCGCGTTTCGCCAATTTCGCCCAAAGCTGGCAGAAGGGTGTCATGGCCGATGCCTCACCGGATGGCGCCTATGATGCGCTGGCGACTATTCTGCAACTGGATGAATTTATCGCCCCACGTGAAGAAGGGCCGATGGCCGGTTTTGATCCGTCTTATGTCAAAAAATGGACTGAAGACCTGATCGCCGATACCGGCAAGAAAGTCTATCCCGGTATTGGCGTGGGCGTCGGTGATGGCGGTACCAGCAAGCCGATTACGCCGGATGAGATGATCGGCGGAGTTAAGGCCGCGCTGGATGGTGGCGCCAGTGGGATACTGCTTTCGCGCAATTATTCGGAAGCAGAACTGGGCAATATTGAAGCAATCGGTTCCGTGCTGCGTGAGCGCGGCTTGATCGGCTAAGGACATTAAAATGAATTTTGATAAGTATATTTCACAACGGGCGCAGCGGGTAGCGGGTTCGCTGGGCAAGCAGAACTCGGTGCCCATTCCCGGTCTGATGCACATGGGCAGCGGCACACCGGATTTTATGCCGCCGCCAGAAACGTTTGAAGCCATGCGCGCCGCAGTGGATGCCGGACGCATCCAGTATGTGCCGTGGACGGGTCTGCCGGAATTACGGGCGGCGATTGCCGCTAAACTCAAAAACGAAAACGGCATCGAGTACGACCCGGACAGCGAGATTATTGTCACCGCCGGGGCGCAGGAAGCGCTGATGGTGACGTTGATGGCGCTGCTCGACCCCGGTGACGACGCGCTGACACCCTCACCGCATTACGAGGAATACACCCGTGACGCGAGTATCCTCGGCTCGACGGTCATCCCCGTACCGACCACGCCGGAATCGAATTTCACGATTAACGCCGCTGATCTGGACGCGGCCATCACCCCGCACACCAAAGCGCTGATTATCGTCACGCCCAACAACCCCACCGCCACGGTGCTTCCAGAACAGACTCTGCGCGATATCGCTGTGCTGGCACAGGAACGCGACCTGATGGTCATTTCCGATGAGATTTACGAAGCGTATGTTTTCGACCATCATAAACACATCAGTATGGCCAGCCTGCCGCTGATGCGAGAGCGCACGGTGACTATCAACAGTTTTTCCAAGAGTTTCGCCATTACGGGCCTGCGTTTAGGCTATATCGCCGCACCCGCGCCGATTGTCCAGGCAATGCTGCCGATTCATCATGCGCTGATGATCTGCGCCAACTCCATCGCGCAGTACGGCGGCCTGGCGGCGATCAGCCAACCACGCGACTGGTTCAAGCCCATACTGAAGGAATATGATCGTCGTCGGCATCTGTGGATGGATACGCTGGACAGCATTGATCTGCCCTACAGTGAGC
>JBBSQD010000293.1:0-7698 GCA_038258185.1 Aggregatilineales bacterium
ATTCAATTGAAACGGATCTTTGCCGACCACAACCTCACGCGCTGCGCCCAACGCATCCAGGACTTTCTGACTGCCGGGGACTTCACCCAGGCCATACAGCCCATCATCTGTGATCAGTTCAATAATAATTCGCAGTGCGTAGGGAGCATGTAAGCCAGCGGCATTCAATAAAGGCGGATCTGTAATGGCAATGGGTGTAACATTCATTTCTGTAATATGCATTTTTCACCTGACTTTTTAGTAAATAATTTATTGGGTGCCGATTTTAACATTAAAATCGCTGATACAAGCAACCAATCCTGATTGGCTCCAGATTGCCTTTACGGCAAATCCTTAATTAAGAAATTAATTAGCACAGAATGATAGGACATTTAGAGTGACTTGATTCCATAAGTCAAGCTTGCTAAGATGGTAATGTAACATTTCGCATTACAAAAACTGTAAGCGGGAATGTAAAATAGAAAGGTTAAACTATGAATAAATCAGCATTTACTGACAACGAAACCAATCTTCTGACTTTGATCCGTGAAGGTATGAAAGTCTACGACAGCAACAATGATGAAGTGGGTAGCGTCACCTACGTTCAGATCGGCGATGATAATCCTGAAACGCCCGAACTCGAAGCCTTAGAGCCAGCCCGTAACCCGGCCAATGAGACCAATGATTTCTTTGCCGATATCGCCCGCGCTTTTACCGCGTCCGATAATCTGCCAGAAACATTGGTGCGCCGTATGGAACTGAGCGGTTACATCCGCATTGATGCTGGTCTGCTCAAATCAGACCGTTACGCTCTGAGCGAGCATATTGCCCGCGTTCAGGATGATAAGGTCTATCTGAACGTTAACCGTGATCGTGTAATCGCCGCTTAAAACTTCAACACCCGTTAATACAAAACCGCCTGATAAAATCAGGCGGTTTTGTATTACAGGCTTAATCGGCTTTCCAGAGCTTCGCATAATCCCCGATGAGCGGATAAAGAATAGGTTCATCTTCCTCAATTTCCGAGAAGCGCCCTACCGGTTCATAGAAGCGATTATCGGTATGGTCGTCATTGACCATTGAGACTTCCCCGGCCAGCACCATACCCCCTTCGCCCCAGAAGTTGTGATACAGGCCAGTCGTCAGCGTGATACTCTCGCCATGATTCAGACAAACGGTTTCGCCGGGTTTGAAGACCCGCTCGACACCATCCAGGCTGACATGAATATCAGTATCCGCCAGACCTTCGTCTTCTGTGGAATTATAGAGTTGCAGCATCATTTTACCGCCACCCCGGTTGATAATATCCTCTGTCTTTTGCCAGTGGAAATGAAAGGGTGTCATCTGATGATCGCCCACCAGCAGAATCTTCTCGGCGTAAATCTTGCCGCGAGCCTTATCCAGATTCGCCTGATTGCCATTACGGATCGTAAATAACAACAGGCCAAACTTGTCATAATCGCCCTGGCCAAAATCGGTGATATCCCAACCCAGGGCATTTTCGACAATTTCACTGACTTCGGCACCCTTGCTGCGCCAGTCATTCGGTGCCCAGTGAGCAAAGGGCGGCAGATAAAAATGATGTTCCTTCACAAATGCGTCCGCTTCGCGCATCAGTTGATTAATTTTTGAACGCTTCATGGATCACAAAACTCCTTCGTAAAAAATTAAATAATTGCTTTATAAGCTAAAGTGGCTAAGTTTTATCACCTGCCAACTTCAGGTATTGTTGCAGATCATATTGCGCCCCCAGCGATTCGAACATGTCCCGCGCTTTATTCAGATGTTCCAGTCGGGATGGGTGATTTTCTGGCAGATGCCGACCCAGTTCAAAATGAGCGAGTGCCTCGTCAAAAGGCATGCCGAACTTTTTGCCATACTGAATGCTTTTCCGCCAGGATTCGTAGGCGCGGTCTGTCTGACCATCCAGCCATGCGCATTTACCCTCCCACAAAGCCGAACGGGATTGTGCATGCAGAAAAACACGGGCGTAACCTTTTAGGGCTTTACAGGCCTGTAAAGCCTTTTGTCTCAGTACAGCCTTTTCACCTGGGTCAGCGCTCATATCCCATAATGCCAGCAGCACTTCTGTCGCACAGGCGTAACCTTCAAAGGCATAACACAGCGCCGGACGCGCCTTAATCATCATTTCCAGTCCATATTCAGCATGCTGTTGAGCGTGAGCATAGTCGCCTAAACGCCAATAGGTCAATGCCGCTAAACCGCTGTACCAGATATCCATCTCAATGCCGGTATTGGCATGCAGTAATCCAGCCGTTTCACTGACACAGGCCAGCGTGTCCTGTTCATACCCTTGATAACCGACCCGCAGGATAATTTCTGAATGCACCAGCAGCGGCAGATATTTATCGTCACGGTGGTCAGAGTCCTGCATATGAAAATCGCTCATTTGCCGGGCTTCGGCTAACTGCCCCATGTGATACAACACCACGTTGATCAGTCCACGGGTTTCGTCACGGCGCCGCAAATCGCCAATCCGCTCGGCAATATCGCGCGACTGTGACAGTGAATCATAACATTCCTGCCACTTTGCCGCACCGATGCCATACATACTGCGGATCTGCAACACCCACACGCGTGCTGCGGCGCTTTCTGTCTTTTGGGCGGCTGTCCATGCGCGTCGATTATAAGCATCCGCCCAATTGCGTTGCGGAATCGCTCCGCAAATGAAACCGACACTTACCAGCGCCCGTGCCAATTCCGGTGACGGGGCGCTCTTCTCTGCCAGATTCAACATACTGAGCGCTGTATAGACACTCAAAATTGTTTCATTGGTCAGCACGCCGATCTGAGCGATACGTTCATAGGCCAGCGCCATCGTGGTCAGATGTTCGTCAGCAGGCTGGAGCATATCATTTTTGGGCGGATTCAGCCGATGCGACAATTGACGCACGAATTGTTGCAACAGCCGCACCCCAAAGTGCGGTAGCGAATGCGGCAGCGGCTTTCCCATCAACACCAGAACTTTTTCCAGATGCACTTTGCTCTGGAAGAAATTACCAACTGCGTAATAGGCTTCCCCGATCTGCCGCTCGATAAATGCCTGTCTCTCTGCCGAAAAACCTGCCTCACTGGCGATGGTCATTGCCTTCAGCAGCAAATCCAGCGCTTCAATATACCCACCATTATTTAAGGCCTGCTCACCTGCCAGCGCCAGATAATGGGCTTCTTTCGCAACATCTCCGGCAAAATGCCAGTGGTGCGCCAATGCAGAAGTCCGTTCACGGGCATTGGGATAAATCTGCTCAATCGCTTCGGCCACGCGGCGGTGATAAGCACGTTTCTCATCGGCAGATAAATCAGCAATCAGCCCTTCGCGCAGCTTATCATGCGCGAAATGCCAGCGGTCATCCTGCACGGCGATCACTGCCGCATTCTCACAGGCCAGAAGCCATTCATCCAACTGCGTTTCCGGTTCTAACGTCTGCAGCAGGTTTAAGTCCAGACGCCGCCCCGCCACTGCCGCCGCATACAGTAAGGGGCGCGCCTGCGCGGGGACACGATCCAACCGGCGCCGAATCACAAGCTGCATACCCCCAGCAAATACCTGTTGGGGCAGTGTGGAAATACCGATATGCGTCAGTTCACCCGCTTCCTCAGCCAGTGCCCGCACGACTTCCACCATGAAAAATACATTGCCTTCAGTTTCACGTTGCAGCAGTTCGACCACGGTCTGCATACGCCCTGCCGCGCCCAGCATCGATTCGCTTAACGCGGCGATACTGGCGCTATCCAGTCTTTCCAGTTTTAAGCGCCGCATGTCTGGCAACGATTGCGGCAAATCCGGGTATTCATCATCGCGATAACTGGCGATAATCATCAGCGGAATATCCGCACAGAGCGCATTTAAGCGGCGTAACATCGCCAGACTTTCACTCCCTGCCCAGTGGATATCTTCAAGGATGATAATCAAGGGTTGAGTCAGGCGTTTAAAGACGGCTTCCATCACACCCAGCAAACGCCCCTGCGTGGTCTGCGGGTCAAGCTCAGGCGCGTCCGGCACATTCCGCCCCAGCAAGCTGCCGATATCCGGCACCAGAACCTTGAGCACGCTGGCTTCGAGCTCGGTCAGTGTCGCCTGCAAAACCACCCAGCGCGCCACTTCCTGCCACGATTGATAGGGGCTGCTGCCATTGCTGATTGCCTGACCGCGCAGCGACGAAGCGCCATTAACCAGACCGAGAATACGCACTTCTTCTAAAAGGCGCGATTTACCCACACCACTTTCACCACCCACCAACCAGGTACATCCCTGACCTTTAAGGGCTTTCAGCAGTGCTCCTGAGAGCATTTGATATTCCTGATCGCGCCCTACAAACTGCGCAGCCTGAAGATAACTTTCACGCATGGCCGCGTTTTCAATCGCATTATGATAATCAACCGCCTCGTTATACAGGCGGATGACCTCACCCGCATCACTAAAACGCTCGGCAGGCTCTTTAGCCAGCAAGCGCGTCAAAACCGGGATGATCCGTTGATCGACATCCAGCACCGATGTGTCCGGCACGGTGTACATAATGTCGCGCATCAGCTTGCCCATTTCATCCAGGGCAAAGGGATGATGTCCGGCAAACATCTCATAGGCAATCAGGCCAGCGGCATACAGGTCAGATTCCTCACTGGGAGCATAACCTTGCAACAGTTCAGGGGCGAGATAAGCCAGTGTGCCAGAAACCTGTTCGACCTCAGCATCTTTATCGAATTCCCCACGGGCAACCGACAGGCCGAAATCCAGCAGTTTTACCTGACCATTGGCGACCAGCACATTATCGGGTTTTAAGTCTCGATGGAGAATGCGCCGGCGATGAAGATACGCCAGCGCCTGGAACATCTGCATCAGCAGGTCAATCTGGACACTGGGACGCTGACCTTTACCCGCTTCGATAATCGTCTGCTTATTTTCTAGCAGATCCATCGTAAAGTACGGTTGGCGCAGCTCGTCAAAGCCGTAATCCAGCACGCTGATAATGTGGGGATGGCGCAAGGACGCCAGAGTCTTAAATTCCTGCGCCAGCGCCAGCCGGAAATCTGTGCTGCCCGTGCTGGTCATATAATGCATTTTTTCCGTCGGCACATTCACTCTTTTGAGCGCAACCCGTTCGCCAGTCAGCCGATCCAACGCGCGGTAAACAACACCCATCCCACCCTTACCGATGAGATCGAATAAGACATAGCGTTTACCAATTGTTTGTTCGGCCATTCCCGCCTCAGACTTCGATCATGTTACAGAATAATTCTATTATGGCGCAAAGCAACAGGTTGTGCTCATTGAATAATAGCACTGCACTAAATAAAAAGCCCCGGTTGTCCGGGGCCTGTTTATTGAACGTCTGCTGAACCTATATATCCAGACGGACTTCCGCGCCAGTTTCCTGGCTGCGATAAACCCCGTCCAGAATAGACATCACCTGCAGGGATTGTTCTGCCGGTACCGGTGACGGTTTGCCTTCGACAATCGCCTCGGCAAATTCCACACATTCCTGGGCATGCGGCTCCAGAATATCGCGGTTGAGCAGCAGCGTACGATCATAATACTGCTGGGTCTTCGCATTCGATTGGAAGATTTCGTTTTTGGGCCAATGGCTGCCGCCTTCGGTGCCATACAGCCACATCTGCATATCTTCAAAGGCGTTGTTGGGCACATTGTGATGCAACATCCAACTGACCTCAAGAATCAGAGTCGCGCCATTATCGAAACGGACAAAAGCCGAAGCAAATTCTTCCACATCAATAATATCGGGAATGGGCCCCCACATGCCAAAGGCGCCTTCCTGCTTCGCCAGCTTTGTGCGGGCGACACCCGAAACCGAAACCGGCGTAGGATTGCCCATAAACCACAGTGTCAGGTCAAGGATATGCACGCCAATGTCAATACAGGCACCGCCACCACTGTGCTGCTTGAGGATAAAGCCCGGGCGAATCGGCAGGCCCCCGCGACGCAGCATCCAGCCACGGGCGTGATAAATGTCGCCCAACGCACCGGCATCAATCTCGGCCTTTAATGATTTAGACACGCCACGAAAACGAAAATGCTGGGCTGTCATCAATAATTTACCGGATTTGTCACGGGCATCAATCATTTTATAAATGTCTTGCGGTGTAGGCGCCAGTGGTTTTTCACAAATCACATGCTTGCCCGCTTCCAGCGCGGCAATCGCCAGCGGCGCATGGTACATATTCGGTGTACAAATATCTATAATATCAATATCAGGGTCTTCAATCAGATCCTGCGCACGGACACGCAGCTTCTGCACGCCATGTTCCTGTCCCCAACGGTTTAACGCAGCCTCATCAACATCACTACCCGCTACAACTTCAGTATGGGGGCTCTCGTGCCAGCCGGGCATATGCACCCGCGCAATACCACCCACACCAATCACCCCGACTCTTAACAGCTTGGCCATGCTTTCTACAATCTCCTAATGTGGTTAGAAAAATTCTTTACAAACAAGGGCGACCATTACAGCCGCCCATCGAAACGTTCAATTTTGTTTAAGCGATTACTCTTTAAGTGAGACCCACGCTTCCTGGCGAGCACCTTCATAAAAGGCCTGCATCACGGCGCTGCGCAAGGCCGCTTCCTGCGGCTTTACCAGAGGCACATCCGCCTCACCCGTCACCGCATTAAAGAACAATTCAAAGGCGTGTGGCAGCGCTTCTGGCAGATCAATCCACGGATCGGCACCGTCCGCACCATCGACATGTTCACTCTTAAAATACAATTTTCCGGAGTCCACATAGGCGTGGCCTTCGGTGCCACTGATGATGATATTGACCGGATGCGTAATATCCACCCAACCTGCTGCCAGCGTACCAATCACGCCATTACTGAATCGCATCAGGCCTTCGCCGGTTTCATCACAATCGCCATAACGCCCGGTGGTGACATCAATCAGGGCCGTTACTTTTTCCACGTCCCCCAGCCACCACAGCAGAATATCGAGCGAATGCGTGCCCAGGTCCCCAAAAGCGCCGACACCCGCCTGCGCGTAATCCGTCATCCACAGATAATCGGTATCAAACCAGCCTTTTAGCGAACCTGCGTGGCAGTTTGTGTGGCGGATACGCGTGATTTTGCCAAAGCTGCCTTTTTGAATCTGATCGCGCAAAAACATATGTACCGGGTTGCCGCGCATAAAGTAACCGGTCTGGAACATCACACCGGCTTCGTCAATGGCTTTCGCCATGCTGTAAGCATCCGTGGCGCCCAGACCCAGCGGCTTCTCGACAAACATATGCTTTTTGGCAGCCGCTGCCGGCAAAACCAATGTTTCATGACGATCAGTTTCTGAGCATATGACGACCGACTCAATCTGCGGGTCAGACCAGATCGCATTCAGGTCATTCGTGACTTTCGCCTTGAGTTCTGCCGCGCATTTTTCAGCTCGCGCCGCGTCATGATCCCATACCAGCTTCACCTGTACATCAGCCCGATCATTCAAGCGTTTGATAAAGCCGGGGGTATGGATATGTGCACATCCCACCAGAGCCGTATAATGCACTATTTATCTCCTTTTTTTGCATGTAAGAATAATTTATAAAACTGCCGTAACTATACAGGGCAATCGCTTCAAAATGCAAGCTGAGAGATAATGGGGCAAAAAAGGATGCTCCATGTCGAACGAACTGCAAACCAGTCTGGAAGAATGCTTTGGTGATTTGCCCGACCCGCGTGTGTGTGGGCGTTGCGACCACAAA
>JBBSQD010000294.1:0-7660 GCA_038258185.1 Aggregatilineales bacterium
ACAAACACACCGTCCACACCCAACTGCATCATCAGTGCAGCATCAGCCGGAGTCGCGACACCACCCGCAGCAAAATTAACCACTGGCAGACGACCCAGTTCAGCCGTTTCCTTCACCAGTTCATATGGCGCCTGAATATTCTTGGAATAGGTAAACAGTTCGTCGTCATCCATGCTGGTCAGGCGGCGAATTTCGCTGTTGACCGCACGCGCATGACGAACAGCCTCGACTACATCACCGGTACCGGCTTCACCCTTGGTGCGGATCATCGCCGCGCCTTCGGTGATACGACGCAGGGCTTCACCCAGATTACGGCAGCCGCAGACAAACGGAATTTTGAAATTATGCTTGTTGATGTGATGTTCTTCGTCTGCCGGGGTCAGCACTTCGCTCTCGTCGATATAATCGACACCCAGCGCCTGTAAAATCTGCGCTTCGACAAAGTGGCCGATACGCGCTTTCGCCATCACCGGAATCGAGACTGAGGCGATAATGCTTTCGATCATGTCGGGGTCGCTCATACGGGCGACGCCACCCTGCGCACGAATATCCGCCGGGACGCGTTCCAGCGCCATGACGGCACAGGCACCCGCATCCTCAGCGATTTTCGCCTGGTCGGGGGTGACCACATCCATAATCACCCCACCCTTAAGCATCTGAGCGAGGCCAGCCTTCAGCTTAAATGTTCCGGTTTCGGCGTTACCATTTGCCTGATTACCATTGGTTGTCATCGTTTCTTCCTTTGCTTATTTTCTGTATGGCGCTATGGAATTAGCGTAACTTCGCCTAATGGGTGAATGTATGTCCACCTGAGTCCATTAATGCCATTCTATGGGCTTGACACCCTATAAAATTCTACACTTCCGACATGAGTGTGTGTTTAAACCACAGGCCGGAGCAGCGTGATTCGATAATGTCTGTATTGGGAATTAACTGTATACTCGAAGTAGTTAAGAAAGTGTAATGAGGGAATTCGTGGATAACAATCCCCAAAATATCGACTGGCAGAATGTCTGGAAGAGTCTGATCTGGACCGATCACGACACGGACGAACAGGCTGTCCAGCAGCGTCTGCGTAAGCGTGCACAACAGTATGCCGCGCCCAAGCAGCAGGCCGAAACTGAGCCGGAAGACGGTTTTGCGGTACTGGCGTTTGAGCTGGGGGCAGAATATTATGGGATTGATGTCACCCATGTGCAGAGTGTGCGTAATATCGGCCCCATCACCCGTGTTCCCGGTGTGCCAGCCTTTTACAGGGGCGTCTTAAATGTACGCGGGCAGGTTATCACCGTGCTGGATTTACGGCTGTTTTTTGATATTGCCACAGAGGCCGATGAACAAGCGCCGGACGAGCTGCTGGTCGTGCGGGCGAATCGGCTGGAAATTGGCCTGTTAGCCCATAATATTGAAGGGGTGCAGGTGGTGCCCAGGACTCAGGTCGAATTAGCAGAGAATATGCGTTACGCTTTTGGGATAACCGCCCAGCGGATGATCTTGCTGGATATTCAACATTTATTTCAGGATGAGCGGCTGCTGATAGGCAGTAAGGAAGACGGAGAACGATGAGTGAAACCGTGAGAGCAGCAGACAACAAACTACCAGAGCGCCAACTGACTTCACTTCTGCTCAATGGCACCGTTCTGGCGACTTCTATCGCGGCGGTTGCCCCGGTGCTGTTGATCGGCGTGACCCAAAGCCCGCTGTTAGACGACTCGCTGCTGATGTGGGCGTTGGCGGCGTTGGTCGCCGGGGCGATTTTCGGCATGATTGTCTATAGCCTGAACCGCCGTTCATTAGAGCCGCGGCTGAATCACTACATCAGCGTGATGGATCAGGTTGCGGCAGGCGATCTGCGTCAGCGGCTGGATATTTCGATGCTGGACGCGGTTGGCGATGATGGGCGTTTACTGGCGCAGCTTGGCCGCTCGGTCAATCAGATGCTGGATCGTGTCCACAAAATCTCGCTGGACATTAATGAAGCGATTGGCCGCGTCGATAGTGACACGCAATCTATCCTTGAGGCGACTTCGCGGCAGATTGCGATGGCGAACGAGCAGGATAATGTCGTGACCGAAACGACCGCCACAGTGAATGAAGTCCGCGCGACAGTCACCGAAACCGCCGAACGTGCGCAGAGTGTGGCGGAAACGGCGCAAATCTCGGTGGATACCTCCCGCGCCGGGACGGATGCCGTCACCGAAACCGTGTCGGGCATGGAGCTTATCCGCCGCCGGGTGGAAGATATTGCCGATAATATTCTGGTGCTGTCCGAACATACGCAGCAGATTGGCGAAATTATCGCCACGGTGAACAGTCTGGCCGATCAATCGAAAATGCTGGCGTTGAATGCTTCCGTCGAAGCCGCCCGTGCCGGTGAAGAAGGCAAAGGCTTTGCGGTCGTGGCGCTGGAAGTCCGTAATCTGGCCGATCAGAACCGTGATGCGACTATTCAGGTGCGCGAAATTCTGGGGGAAATCCAACGCGCGACCAACGCCGCGGTGATGGTCACCGAAGAAGGCAGCAAAGGTGTGGATCACGGTCAGTTGCTGGTCAACCGCGCCGGGGATGCCATTCTGGAGCTTTCCAACGCCATTGAAGAAGCGGCTATGGCGGCGATGCAGATTGCAGCCAGTACACGCCAACAGACCATCGGCGTGGATCAACTCACACAGGCGATGCGCACAATCAAGCATTCCACCGCGGAAGTCGTCAGCAGCACGATGCAGGTGGAATCAAGTGTCCAAAGGCTGCGAAAAGTTGCCGGGGATGTCAATCACGTTCTGGCCGAGTTGAAATTGTAATGCACATGGCTGATTCACCTGATTCTGATCTGCTGAATATTTTTCGTGATGAGGTTGGCGAATACCTGACCATCATGAATGCCACGCTGCTGGAAATCGAAACCGCAGCGATGACTACCGAACACCTGCGCGAATTGAACCGGGTCGCTCATAGTATGAAAGGCGCGGCGCGCGCGGTGGGCCTGAAGGTGATCGAAACCGTCGGTCATTATATGGAAGAAGTCTTCGAGGCGGCCCTGCACGATCATCTGCAAATGTCGCCGGATGTGTGTGACTTACTCTACGATGGGCTGGATCTGATTCAGAATATTGTTGATGGCGGCGAAAACAGTCAGGAAACAGTGGCTTCAGTGCTGGTGCATCTGGAACAGGTAGTGGTCAGCAGTGTGCCGCAGTCGAATGGCAATGGCCGCACATCAACCAATGAACATGCGCCCGTAGCAGAAGAAAAACCGCCCGAAACACCCCCGGCACCCCCTGTATCACAGCAAATTCCGGCAATAACTGCCGAGATTGAAGCGCAGGCCAACGAATCGAACACATTAGTGATGCGCACGGCTGAGGACAGTGTGCGCGTTTCGGTGGGCAAACTGGATCGGCTGATGGCCGAAGTCAGTGAGCTGCTGGTGGCGCGGATGCAGCATGATGAACGCCAGCAGGATGTCGAATCCCTGCGCCGACTGCATGGCAAATGGCGCCGCGAATGGCAGGCCGTGCGCGGTGCTTATATCCGGCTGGCGCGGCGTTTGCAGGACGACGAGGCCGGGGACGATTTTCGGCTGATTATCAAGTTTCTGGAAAATAATCAGCGTCATTTGCAGGACACTAATCAGCATCTGTCGCAGTTGGCGCAGGTCATGCGCCAGGACAACATGCGCCTCACCACCCTGTCCGACCAATTGCAGGACGATATCAGCGCCATGCGCATGGTGTCGTTCGAGACTTTACTGGGCACCTTCCAGCGGATTGTGCGCGATGTCGCCCGTGATACGAATAAGCTGGTGCATTTTGATGTCATGGGCAGCACCGTCGAATTTGATAAAACCGTGCTGGATGCCCTCAAAGACCCGATCATGCACCTGCTGCGCAATGCGGTTGATCATGGGGTTGAAATGCCCGACAAGCGCGAGAAAAACGGCAAATCCCCTACTGGGCGCGTGTCCCTCTCGGTTGAGCAGCGCGGTAATGAAATTGTCGTGCGCATTGAGGATGATGGTGCTGGCATTGACCCGGCGCAGATCCGGCGCGTGGCGGTGAAAGCTGGCGTACTCAGCCAGACGGAAGCCGATCTGCTGAATGATGATGAAGCGCGGAGTCTGGTTTTTCATCCCGGTCTGACCACGACTACCCACGTGACCACCATCAGCGGGCGCGGTGTAGGCATGGATGTGGTGCAGGATCGCGTCGAGAGCCTGCGCGGACGCGTCAGTGTTCAAAGCAAAATCGGCAGCGGCACAGCCATTATCCTCAATGTACCCGTTTCGTTGACCCGCATCCGCTGTGTGGTGCTGCATGTGGGCGGCGAAGATTATGCCATCCCTTCGGCGGTTATCACCCGCATGATGAGCATGAGCCGTACCGAAATCTTCACGGCAGAAAATCGCGAAATGATCGTGATTGATGAACGTCCCGTACCGCTGGTTTCAATGGGAGACTTATTAGGCGCGACCCTGTCTGAGCGCAAAGCAGACGAAATCAAGCTGGTGGTGGTACGAGCGACAGATCGCACCGTCGCGTTTGAGGTCGATGATCTGGAAAGTGAGCGCGAGTTGGTCTTAAAGCCACTGGGGCCGGAGATTGCGCGGGCGCATTTTGTTTCTGGCGCGGCTTTACTGGGTACCGGACAGGTGATGATCGTGCTGGATGCCAATGATCTGGTACGCACGGCAACCGGCGCCACCCTGCCACGCGCACGGTCAATGCAGCAAAAGGTCGAAAAAGCCGAGCGCAAACTGCGGGTTCTCATCGCCGATGATTCGATTACGACCCGCACACTGGAAAAGAACATCCTGGAAACAGCCGGTTTCAAAGTCAGCGTGGCGATAGATGGTGCGGAAGCATGGCGTATGGTCAACGAGGCAGACTTTGACGTGGTGATCAGCGATGTGGAGATGCCTAACATGGATGGCCTGCTGCTGACTCGCGAAATCAAAAATAATTCCCGAACCAAACAGATTCCGGTGATTCTGCTCACCTCACTGAGTAAACCGGAGCAGCGCGAAGCAGGCCGTAAAGCCGGTGCAGATGCGTATCTGGTAAAGTCACAGTTTAATCAGGGCGAGCTGATTCGCACGATTCAGTCGGTCATATAATGATATCCCCATATATTAGGGTGCCGCTAATACATAAAATAATACAAACTAAACAGATAGCCTTGAAGAAAAACCATGACATCTGACCCAATTCGCGTTCTTATTGCTGAAGACAGCCCCACGGTACGCCGTTATCTTGTCGATATGATTAATACGGCAGGCAATATGCGTATTGTGGGCGAAGCGCGCGACGGAGAAGAAGCATTGGTTCTGGCCGAGGAATTGAAGCCGGATGTCATCTCGATGGATATTCGCATGCCGGGTCTGGATGGACTGGAAGCCACCCGACGCATTATGAGCCGCCAGCCCACGCCAGTTGTCATCGTGAGCGGTCTGCTGGAACGCGAAGTTGATCTGTCGTTTCAGGCGCTTCAGGCCGGGGCCTTAGCCGTGGTGGAAAAACCACCGCACCGCGAAGATCCGACTTTTACGATGAAGCAGCGCCAACTGCTCACCACCCTGCAAGCCATGTCGCGCGTGCGCGTGATCCGCCGCTGGCAGAATGAGCCGGGACAAAACGCGCTGAATCCCACCAGCATTACCCTGCAGGAGCTTCCGCGGGTTGGGTCTGTCACAGGCCGTCTCAAAGTCACGCCGGAGATTGTCGCCATTGGTGCCAGCGCAGGTGGGCCGGGGGCTTTAAGCATTTTGCTGCGCGATTTGCCGTCTTATTTTCCTGCGCCGATTGTCATCGCTCAGCATATTCCGGAGGAATTTACAGCGGGTCTGGCGCGTTGGTTAGAAAAATCTACCGTGCTGCCGGTACGGGTCGCAGTGGATAATCTGATTTTAGAACCGGGTGTGGTAAACTTAGCACCGGGTGCCTCGCATCTGAGGGTGGAGCGTGAAGGCGGCAGATTAATAGCGCGTTTACGCAATCAGCAGGGCACCTCTCGTTATCAGCCATCCGTCGATGTGTTGTTTGAGTCCGTGGCAACAGCCTGTGGGTCAACTGCTGTCGGGATCATCTTAACCGGTATGGGGGATGATGGCGCAGCCGGATTACTAGCGATGCGGCAGGCTGGCGCAGCGACTTTCGCCCAGAATGAAGCCAGTTCAACCGTGTTTGGGATGCCCGGTGCGGCTATCGCGCAGGGTGCAGTTGAGCATGTGTTAGCATTATCAAACCTGGCGACCACGCTTTCAAATTTGATTTGATGTACACTAGGTTAATAAGAGAAGGGTGCTATGGCGTTAGAGGCGCTTTTAATCGAAGATAGCAAGACTCAGGCAGTGCAGATTAAAGAAACACTGGAAAGTGTGGGATTGCACGTGCGAGTGGCTTATGACGGGCCGGAAGGCCTGCGTGAAGCTACGGAGAACCCTCCCGCCTTGATCGTACTGGACGTAAAGCTACCGACTATGGATGGTTTTCAGGTGTGTCGCCGTTTGAAACGGAACCCGGCCACCCAGGATATTCCGGTAATTATGCTGACCGAAAAAGCAGACCCTAAAGCAACGATGTCTGGCCTGCGGGCTGGTGCCGATGACTATATTCCCAAAGATATTTTTGCTGCCGAGCATCTGATCAATACTTTGCAGGAACTGGGGATTTTATAAGGAATTATGTCGCACTCTAAAGGTCCTTATGTCATGCAACCGCCAGTCATGTCCGTGAATATTGAAGACAGCATGGACATCATGATTGTGCGCGATACCGTGCGTCAGGCAGGCGGTTTATTGGGTTTCTCGCCTGCTAACCGGGCGCAGCTCGCCAGTGCCGCCGCGACACTGGCTGAATTGATTCTGAAGACCGGCGAGAGCCAGTCACTGTATATGAATGGCGTTTCGCAGGGCAATAAGCTGGGCCTGCAGGTGTCTACAGAAGCGCCGTGGCTGGCTAATATTGCCGCCAGTAATGTTTTAATCGCGCTGCGCTCCAAGCTGGGCGAACTGGTAGATGAAATTCTGCTGGAAGGTGAAAAACCGCCGATCATTTACCTGATTATGTGGTTGAGCGAGCAACGCCATGACCAGATGAAACTCGATGATCTCGATGACGAAAGCGGCGAATTTGACCCCGGCACATGAAAGCGTGTGGCTGGCTTTTTTAACCTTCAGCCTGGGTAACCAACTCTATGCCCTGCCGATTGAGGATGTGGTCGAAGTGGCGGCGATGGTGGAGCTGGTGTCCGTAGTCAGTGCCGCGCCAGAGATTCTGGGACTGGCGAATCGTCATGGTGAAGTATTGCCTATTCTGGATTTAAGACCCGTGTTTCAACAGGGCAAATCCAGAATTAACGCGTCCACATTGTTTGTGGTAGCGGCCAGTGCCGATCAGCGTGTCGGCCTGGTGGTGGACGAGATTCATCAGGTGGAATATTTTGGCATTGAACAACTGGTGGGGGCATCGACCCGCGAAAAATATGTTCGTGGCATCATCCCTTATCATAATCAACTGATTCAAGTCATTGCCCTGCCACCTTTGCTGGCGTTTTTCTTTTCGGATATTGCTTCCAACAACTGACTTTTTAGGATAGGGTAAAAATAAAGGCGAAAAACGTAGAGATAGTATTTTAATAGTAGCCAAAAAAGAGCAAATCCAAG
>JBBSQD010000295.1:0-7621 GCA_038258185.1 Aggregatilineales bacterium
CAATAACATCTTTAATCCAGACCTGATTTATGTCGGTCAGTCGCTGTTCATCCCTGAGGATTGCAGCGTGTACGACCAGGTTGGCGGTGACGTGATTCCCCCCGGCGCACCTGCTGATGGCAACACCGTGATTTTGCGCACCCAGACTGGCTTTAAGGAATATACGATTCAGGCTGATGGTAGTTATATTGTGCGCCCCGGTGACATTCTGGACTTTATCGCGCTGGCATTTAATGTCGATACGCAGTGTCTGGCGGCGGGTAATCAACTGGCGAATCCCGGTCGGCTACAACCCGGCCAACGCTTGCTGATTAACCGCAGTTGTCCGGCATGGTATGGGCCAGCTGGCCCGGTGCCTTCGAGTGGTTTCCCCGGTGCGGTCGGCTAAACCTGTTTAAGCTAAAAAATCAAACGGGCGTCAGCATGCTGACGCCCGTTTTTTTATTAAATGGGTTGCTCACTCAATTGCGGTTGGCGAAAGCGTCAATGCCAATACTGCAACGGGTGCCATCATCTAATGCCAGATTCACATCGACCCGGCCTACCATCTGGGTGGATGAGACGACGTTCAGGCTCAGGATACCGTTGGTGTTCCGGTCAAAATTGAATGTCCCACTGTAACGTCCGGGAGCAGTGCGGTTCAAAGCGGCGCCGCCGAAAGTGATCGAGGCACCACCACCGTTCACACTCAGGAACGAGGATTGCCCGGATGTGTCCAGCCCCATCTCGACGGCACTGACTCGTACCGTTTGTGTACCAGCGCAGGAACCGACAAATTCTGATCCAAAGGACAAGCGCCAATTCCCTGCCGATGGCACATTGCCCCCGGCTGTGCTGGCTGATGAGCCGCTGTTATCGGGGTTAGCTGCGGGTGGAGCGGCTTGCTGGATGGGGACAATCGGCGGTGCGTCCGCGTCAGTGACTGCTTCACAATCGCCAGTCGTATCGACATCATCCTGTGCGACCCACGCCTCAGCAGCGCCTGCGTTGGGTGCAACTTCGGCCTTGTCCAATTGATACCATACCGAACCATCATTGGCTTCTGCCTGACCGGTGACGACAAAATCCGACCCGGCAGGTAAAAAGGCAAAGACTGAACGGTTGGTGCCGGGGCCGACACGCAATTGAATACTATTGGCTTCTGACGCTGTGATTCTGCAGGCTTCTGTTTCACCGCTGTCGGCCACAACTGATTCTTTTGGTGCCGTTAAGCTCAAAACAATGTCCATCACCAGATCAGTCTGTTCGTCAAATACGACACCGGGATCACCATAAATATCGAGATAGGCGAAACTATCGTCTTCCAGTTTGAGCACATACCAGGTGCCTTCCCGCGGGTTACCATCGTTATATTCGTCTGTGTAATCCCAGTAGGCGATTTCAAGACTGTCATCACCTTCGATAGAATTGATTTCTTCCATCGTGGCATCTTCATCCAGCCAGCTTTCGCCCAGCATTTGCAAAACTTCTTCGCTGGTTGCGTTGGCTGCCGGCTGAATCACATTTTCGAGTTCAACTCGCGTCAGTACATAAACGATTGTGTCGAGGTTAAAAAAGTAATAACCATGGTAGCCGTCTTCTTCCTGAAACATTTCCCAATCATCCGGTACCAGCAGGGTATAGCCCCCATCAAGGGCATGCTCAGTCATCACCGCGTCTTTAACCGGGTTTTGCGCGGCAGCAGGAAACGCGAGAACACCTGTAACTGACAGTATCAAGAGGATAATGATCTTTTTGTACATTCCATACTCCATTGAGGAACAACACTTAACTTAATGTTATACGTTGTTATATTGATTCAACCTTAAGTAATTTACGAATATTGTAGAGATTCTGAATGAATGTGCATTTAAAAAGATTTTAGCCACCATGTTTTACCTGTCCGACTATGCTATTATTTCGGTAATGCGAAAAAGATTTCAGGAGACTGCTATGTTTTCCCGTCGTTTTATAATCTTGTTATTACTAGGATTGGTTTTGCTGGCCGTTGTGCCAACTGTTTTACATGCTCAGACAGCCATTACCGATGAAACCTGTCCGGCGCTGGTTCAGAAAGCGCTGGAAGAAGTGGGCAACAACTGTGACGCACTGGATCGCAATAATGCCTGCTATGGCTTTAACCGTGTGGATGCGACTTTTGCCCAGGATGAGGAAGATAACTTTTTCTCGACCCCGTCTGATCGGGCGGTGTTAAATACACTGGCCGCCATCCAGACCGCGCCACTGGATAGCAATCTGGACTTGTGGGGGATCGCCACGATGAATGTGCAGGCGAATGTCCCCGGCAGCCTGCCCGGTCAGGCGGTGGTATTTATGCTGTTAGGGGATGTCGAAGTCGAAAATGCGGTGCCGCCGGAAGAGGCTTTTACCCCGGCAGAGCCGATTAACGTGACCTCGCTGGTCAATGCCAATCTGCGCAGCGGCCCCGGCACCAACTGGAACATCGTCGGCAGTGTAACGACCAATACTGTGCTGCCTGCCGATGGCCTCAGCCCGGATGGAACCTGGGTGCGCGTCCTGCTGAATGACGCGCCGGGTTGGATCAGCCGTGATCTGGTGCAGCCGGAAGTGCAGGGCACACTCAGTGCCTTACCGACGATTACCGGCACACAACGCACACCGATGCAGGCGTTTTACTTCCGCACCGGCATCACCGGAATCGAGTGTGTGGAGTCGCCACCATCGGTGCTGGTCGTGCAGGGGCCGAATAATGTCCGCGTGGATATTAACGCCAACGGTGCCGACATCACCATCGGCTCGACAATTGCCATCACCACGGTCGATGGCAGGATGCAGCTTTTTGTCCTCAGCGGTTCCGCGACGGTGAACGGCATAGTGGTTCCGGCAGGCTTTATGATCGAAGCGCCGTTGAGCGAGGATGGTCAGTCACTGGCTGGCCCGTGGACAGGCTCACGCCCGATGACGGCCTCTGAACTGGCGATGTTCCTGCCGCTGGAAAATATCCCGGAGAACCTGCTGCATTACCCGATTGTACTGCCGAGCCTGCGCGATATCGCGTCGATTCTGGCAGCGATTCAGCGTCAGGGTGCAACCGTGGTGCAAACCGGGGACAGTACCAATCCCGATGACCCTGAAAGCACTCAGGAAGCCCCGGTGGATGCTGATGGCGACGGTGTACCGGATGAGCCTGTCAATAGTGATGAGGATGGTTTGCCGGAAGAACCCGTGGATAGTGATGGTGACGGTATCCCCGACGAACCTGTGGACAGTGATGGCGGCATTATCATTAACGCCGGTCAATACAACACGGTCGGGGGCAATTGTGGCCTCAGTGGCGGCACGGAAGTCTCGAATGTCGCGTCAGATGGTTCTGGCTTTAACTGGGGGCGTTTGAGCTTCAGCCGTATCGATACTAATCTGTACACCAATTCCGGCGGTTTGCTGATTGTCGCGCTGTCACCGGATCTCATCCGCGTGGGTGGGTCGTCTCCCGGTGCGTGTGTGATGGACTGGGCACGCGCGGGTTAAAACGCCTTAAATGCTGCGGACAGGGCAGGCCCTGTCCCTACTTCAATTAAACGGTACAATCAGCGCTTGATTGTGCCGTTTTTATTGGATTCACAAGGAGCGAAACATGACGCAGAAAGTCCGCTGGGGCATCCTCAGCAGCGCAAATATTGGCCTGAAAAAAGTTGCCCCCGCTATTCAGCAATCGAGCAATGGCGAGATTGTGGCAGTTGCCAGCCGCAATCTGGATAAAGCGCAGGCGTATGCTCAGGAACTTAATATCCCGACTGCCTATGGTTCTTATGAAGAATTATTAGCTGACCCGAATGTAGATGCTATTTATAACCCCTTGCCCAACAGTCAACACGCCTTGTGGAGCATGCGCTGTGCCGATGCCGGTAAGCCGACCCTGTGCGAAAAACCACTGGCGAGCGATGGTGATGAAGCGCAGGAGATGGTCGATTATTTCCGTGACCGGGCGATTTTATTTGCCGAAGCCTTTATGTACCGTTTCCACCCGCAGAGTCAGTACGTCAAGGATTTGCTCGATCAGGGCGCGATTGGTCAACTGACCGCGATCAAAGCCAGTTTTACCTTTCCCATCGGTGATGAGGGCAATATCCGGTTGAGCAAGGAACTGGTCGGTGGTTCATTGATGGATGTGGGTTGTTATTGCGTCAATGTGATGCGTTTTATGACCGGCGAGGAGCCTGACCGCGCGTCTGCGGTGGCGCGTTATGGCGAGCAGAGCGGTGTGGATGAAACACTGGCGGGGGTTTTGGGGTTTCCGTCGGGCGTGGTGGGGCATTTCGACAGCAGCCTGCGCACTCATATGGCGCACACTTACGAACTGCGCGGCACGGCTGGACGCATCAATGTGCCGGAGGGTTTCGTCATGAATGCCGATAACTCGACTGTGGTGCAGGTGTGGCGTGGTGGTGATTATGAAGAAGTGACGATCCCGCCAGCCAATAGCTACACACTGATGGCGGAGGATTTTGCTGGCGCGCTGCTGAGCAAACGTGAGCCGCGCTTTGATCCTCAGGACGGAGTCAACAATATGCGGGTGATTGACACGCTGCTGGCGACAACCCGCTAAATAAACGATCATACGTCTATCTGGTAACGATTGGTGAACTTGACATCACTCATGTGATAGGGTTCACCTTCGGAGCCGATGCATAACCAGCGACCCGGCGGCAGCAGTACCGGACGCGGACTTTCCAAGGATTGCAGGTAGATGCTGCGATCCAGCTTTTGCGCCCACACCCCGGCAGCTTTGTAATAGGGGCGGCAGCCAAACCTCAGCAATTGGGCTTGGGGCGGATCTGGCCGCCAGTTGGGTTCATTCCAGGGGCGATAGGTTTGTAAAAACAGGGCGCGTTTGACCGGCCAATGATCGAAATCATCCGCATTTTCGTGGGGGATTTCCCCCGGTTCATAACAGACAATATCGCCAGCCCCGGCGACCAGCGTTTCCAGCGTGACCTCAATATTTCGTATTTCCCTGAGCATTTTTGCCATGATCAGCCGCTTGCGGGTTTCATAATAGTGAAAGCCAGCTGACTTTAATTGGGTGTCTGTCCAATCGCGCTGCCGTAAAACCCGGATGATAGGCATAGTTACTCCTGAAATGTATCATAAACGTACTGCTGTCATGTCATAATTTTAGACGAAAAAATGTAACTGTATTAACATAGTTTGCAAAAAGATGTGAGATTTTCCAACATTCAATCGGTTTCCAAACACAACTCTAACACAGGGTTAACCAACTCAGTAACGATCTTAATACTGGGTAATATATGAGCCTATAACCCCCATCAAATGGGTGTTGAGCAGGCTGGCAACTGGCCTATACTGGATTTTCGTTAGCGGGTGAAGCAGCCCCCGCCACAACGATTTCGATAGACTGTGCTAAGGAAAATAACATCGTGATGAGCGATATGATCTGTGGTGATGAGTGGATAAGCCTTCACAAAAATGAACGTAATATCTGCTATGTAAAAATGGCTGATGCAGCCCTGGTCGTCCCGTTGACCGATCAGCAGGAAGTCCTTTTAATCACCGAGCCATCCCCGGCCTATGGCGGCACTATCCTGTGTTTGCCCGGTGGGATGGTCGAAAATGACGAACAGGCCAGCATGGCCGCCAACCGTGAACTACAGGAAGAAATCGGTTTACGGGCTGGCCGCATGGACAGCTTAGGTGAATTATATCCGATGATTAAATATGTGCAGTGCCGCCAGCGTATTTACCTGGGGCGTGGACTCAAAAAGAGCAAGTTAAACGGTGATGAAGGCGCAGATTGGCCGATTACCGTGGAACCTTTTCCGCTGGCTCAATTCGACAGCCTGATTGCCAGCGGACGCCTGCGCGATTCGAGCGTCATCGCGGCGTTGTTTATGGCGCGCAGTTATCTGGCGAAGGAACACAGTGTCGGGGCGGTCAGCCGACGGCGCTAGTTATTCGCTGTCGGGTGGTTGCAAACGGATAGCCTGCTGCCAGGGTTTTTTCGCTTCGCCAGTATAGCCAATATCGCGCATCCGCTCGATCTCCAGCTTTTCCAGCACATCCGCCACTTTGCCATAATCCTGCTCCGGGATGCGCACATCAATGCCTTGCGCATCCCGGTAGATGTAACCGACCCCGGCGCACCAGTCACAATCGACCGCCGCGCCGTCATCATCTTCGACCCAGGCGTAACCATTACACGATGGACAGCGCTTAATTTCCATAATCATATCCTGTTGAGTGGGCGCATTTGCCGCGCATTACCCACCCAGTGTACCACCTTCCGGTGCCTGCAACGGCGTGTATGGGTCGAGCCACAGGCCGGGATAACCCCACACGGGCTGGTTAAAGTACGCGTCCATAATGCGCCGGGTAATCGGCGCGGCGGTCTGTGAACCTTCCAGCGACTGTTCCACTACCACGGCAATCGCAATCTGCGGATCATCGGCTGGCGCATAAGACACAAACCACGCATTGGGATAACGTGATGTCTGAGCGGTGCCGGTTTTGCCACAGGCCTGATAAGCGGTTTCCTCAAACGGCCAGACCGCCGTGCCATAAGTTTCATCAACCGTGACCGCGCACATTCCCTGACGGAGAATTGCCAGCGTTTCGTCGCTGAAATCCAGTTCGCGGATAACCTGCGGTTCGGCCTTGAATGTGACCGGTGTGCCTTCCACGCCCCCGACCTGTTCCACCAGATAGGGCTGATAGACCGTGCCACCGTTGGCAAGTGCCGCGACCAGTTTCGCCATTTGCAGCGGAGTCACCTGCACATCACCCTGGCCAATCGCCTCATTAATCGCGTCGGATTCGTTATTCGGCGTGGGCAATTGACCTGCCGCTTCCGCGCCGAAATAATCCAGCCCGACAGTCTGACCCAGGCCGAAGCGTCGTGCGTATTCATTCAGCGCATTCGGGCCGCTCTGGCGGAAAATCATCGCGCCCATCTGATAATAGAAGGGGTCGCACGAGGACGCCAGTGCCTGCCACGGCACAATCGGCCCGGTGGCTTCCAAGCCGTCAGTAAAACGCCAGTCGCGGCGCTCATAACCGGCAGTATCACCATAAGGCCGCCCATCCCAGGAAAGCGTGCACTCAAAAATCTGATCGGGCTGCCAGACATTTTCTTCGTTGGTGGTGGCCGTGGTCACGATTTTGTAAACAGACCCCGGCGAAAACTGACCCTGAACCGCGCGGTTGAATAACGGGGTGCGCGTGTCGCCGATCATATCGCCGATTCGATCTCCGGCGGTGATGGGATTGCAACATTCGGTGTCAGGGTTAAACACGTCCGGCTCGAACAGCGGGTAACTGGACATGGCGAGGATGCCGCCGGTTTTGACATCCAGCACAACCACACCGGCACCGGGTGATACTTCCCGGCTGCCCCAACTGCCTTCCGCGAAATTATAAGCATCGGCCAGCGCCTGCGCGACCGCCACCTGTAAGTCGCGGTCAATGGTCATCACCACAGGCTGTGAGGCGGAACCGGTGGTTGAACCTAACTCACGGATGACCGTGCCGCCGGATTCGGTAATGCGCAGGATACTCTCACCCTGCCCACTCAATTCGTTCTCGTAGGCCAGCTCAACACCGCTGCGCCCGATCAGATCACCGGGTTGATAACCTTGATCCAGCC
>JBBSQD010000296.1:0-7584 GCA_038258185.1 Aggregatilineales bacterium
GCCAAAATGGATCAGACCACGCTGCTGCTGCGGGCGGGGATCGGCTACGAAGCGGAGATTTCCGTGGGGGCGACGCGCGACGCGAAGTCGCGTTATGGACGCGCGGCCTATTTCGTCACGGCCTGGCGCAAGCTGCGCCGCCTGCGTCCGACGCGCTATCACCTGACGATTGACGGTCAGGAATACGTGCGGCGCGGAGTCACCTGTCTGATCTGCAACTCGACCAATATTGGCCTGCCCAACCTGAACCTGATCCCTGAAACGGACATTAACGATGGCAAGCTGGATGTCATCCTCATCCCCAACCTGAATTTGCCGCAGCTTTTGAATGGCGCGTGGAATGTGCTGCGCAGTGTGCTGCCGATCAAAAAAGCGCCGGATGATGGCGTGCCCAATCACTGGCAGGGGCAGCGAGTGACGGTGGAGACGCGCACCCCGCAGAGGATGGCGATTGATGGCGAGCCGCACAAACGCGGCAAACGCACCACAGCGGTGGTTTTGCCCAGTGCGCTGACGATTGCTGTGCCGCGGGGGTAAGACAAAAATACCATACAGGGCATTCTTCAATTTTCGCTACGCCAACCCAGCAAATATCCATTTATCGGTGTGACAGCATACCATTGCTCTTTCTGAGGGTTATATATTGTCAGTTGTCCCTTATAAATGGTTACAAGCTGAGTACCATCAGGTGACCAATATACATATCTGGATGTTAAACAGGTATCGATAACTGTAGTATTTTCCAAATCAACAATGTAATTTGAAGGCCGAGATATATCTATATCTCGTTCATCAAGAAACAGTAAAAACTTTGACGAGTCCCGGGTCCATTTGATGTCATTCACATAGCCAGGTGAACTTGAGCCGAAATTGTAAATTTGAGAGATCAGCGGTAGTGCCACAAATTCACCATTACGATTCAGAATACGAATTTCGTAGGAGAAATTTCCGACATTTTCATCGGGTGTATATTCATAACTGATAACATACTGGGAATCAGGCGACCAGACATGATTACCAGTATCAGAATACAACTGAGCAGAGTCCAATTCAGTGTTAATCTCTAAATCTAAAATCTCGGCATATCTGCGTTCACCCTCACTTGTCCAAATTATTCGGCGTGTAAGGTCGGGTGACAGATCAGGCGAGTTCACAATATCGATGTCGTTTTTCCATCCGCTTCGTTGACCCGTATTAACATCAATAACCTGAATGAGATCATCTCCGTCTCCATAGAAGTAAAATGCGACACTCATATCATTAATCCATGTGAAATTTTTAGGGTTTGCTGCATTTATCGAGTATGAATAAGTGTAACTCCAGGGAATCCCATAACTATCACGTGGTTCCATCAGATCGAGTGGGTGAATTTCAATCGTATTGACTTCGAACTGTAAACTACAACCCATAATACATTCTTCTCTTTGATTTCCCACTGCCTCGACATACCAGTAGCCATTAGCGGATAAAGCATAGGGTAGTTGGGAAAAATAGCCATTTTTTGTAAAAGCCAGAACTTGGGTAGTGTCCCATTCAGAGCGATAACCATGGACACCGTATGTCCCATTTATCAAAATTGTCCCGTCAAAAGTCCATTCCTCCGGGGGAGTAGTTGGTTCTGAAATGCAAATCTGTTTGAAATCCCAACCTTCTTGAATATCTGGAATAGGTTCCTGTTGTGCAGTTATAAGAGTTGTCAGCCCCAGGAATGTTGTAAGCAAGACACCTAAAATTAATCCGTTCCTCATTTGCAATTCCTTGCTATTTAGTCGTCAATACTTAGATACAGCACTTAATTGGCATACTATCCCATTGTACTCGTTCGCCATCTAGGAGCGTATACATACACCACAAAATATCGAACTTAACCCGCTGCAAAATTTATTTTTGCAGTCTGCGCGTGCGCTGCCAACCACGTTTCAATTTAGGCCGTGTCCGGTGCTAAATGTCCAGCGCACTTCGTGAAATTCTGCGCTTAACAGGCTTTGTAGACAGCCGACCCGCTCAACGTGTATCGTTAATCCCAATACTTACACTGCTGCACCCGGGAGGGTTTTTGTGACAATGCTGAAAAATATTGGGCTGGCGCTGCTGCTCATGGTGGGGACGGGCGGGATCGGCGCACTGGCGCAAACGCCAGAAGATGTTGACCTGACTGCCATCAAAACCTATCTGCTGGAGAACGTGGCGGAATTAAACGTGGCTGCGGCTGCGCTGGATACTGCTGCACAGGCTTATTATGATCTGGCCGCTGAGGCCGACTTTGATTACGCCGCGTTGTGGGAAGCGAATCAGGTCGAGGTGCTGGCCGCATTGACCGAGGCACGTGCCGCATGGCTGGAAGCCAGTCCGCTGTACGAGCAGGTGGAAGGTGTGGTCGCGGGTGTGCCGACATTATCCGAATTTGACGTAATTTTAGACGCAGGTGCCTCCGGTGCCGATGACCCCGAAGGCGGCGTGCCGTTCGACCTGGAACTGGCCGATGGTCGCCTGCTGGAACGTCCCGGCAATTTATTCGGTGTGCTGGAAAGTACGCTGTGGGGGACGCGTGAGGATTACAGCAGCGGTGTTGATGCCGATCTGAATCTGAACGGGGAAGATGATTTTGGCGAACTGCTGCCGGATGCCAATGTGCTGCTGTCCGCCGCGCAGAAAATGAACGGCTATACCGAAGACCTGATCTCCGCGTCGGAAGCGTGGGAACCCACGACTGAAGACGCCTTTACCGCTCTGGTGGTCATGGTGCCGACGATGAGCGAATATTTCGCCTCATGGCGTGACTCGCGCTTTGTCTCCGGCGACGAATCGGAACAGGCGGACTTTGTGGTTATATCGCGTCTGGCCGATGTTGGGGATATTCTGGATGGTCTGATTGTGGTCTATGACAGCGTCAGCCCGCTGGTCGACACGGTTGACACGGCGCAAAGCACCCAGATCCGCGACAGCCTGAGCAGTCTGCAGGGGTATGTCGTTGACCTGTACGATCAGGAACAGGAAGGGCGCATCTTTACACCGGAAGAAGCGGATGTCTTCGGCAATGAAGCGCAGGATCGCGCTCAATTGATCGCCGGGCAGATCACGCAGGTGGCCGCCCTTTTGGATGTGGCCCTGCCGGAAGAATAAGGGACGCCGTTCTAAACAGATTTTGTACATGAAACGCGACTCATCGCCCCGTCACAAACCGTGTCAAACGACACTGGTCAGTGACGGGGCTGTGTTGCTATCATCAGGAATAACACACGGATACGAGGATTATTGATGAGACGGTTTGGGATTTTACAGTCAGGGGTCATCTGTGGATTGCTGATGACGCTCATTTTCGCCGCTCCGCTGGGGCTTGCCGCGCAGGACAGCGGGACATCCGCGCCACCTTACGCCGCCGAACAAATGCGGCGTGATTTATTTGACGCCCAGGTCGCATTGATGAGTGCCGACAGTGATAATGCGCTGGCCGCGGTCGAAAGTGCTGAAGCGCTGTATGCTGAGGTGTTACAGACCGTCATCACGACGGAAGCGCCAGAAGCAGCGGCACGGGTGGAAACGGCGTTTTCGAGTGCTTACAGCGCCGTGGAAAATGCTCACATTCACGCGCTGGTCGCGGCACGCGTCACCATCTGGACAGGTGTGCTGGACGGAGCCGCGCAGGTGGTTTACAGTGCGATTGAAATCAACGACGCGACCACTGCCGCCTTATGGCTGCCCCTGCGTGATTTCCGCACGTCGACGCGCTTTTCGCGCCCGGATGCCGATGCCACTTTAGCCATCAAAGCGCTGGCCGAAGGCCAATCCGACTCCGCGACTGCGCTGGAATCAGTCCGTGTGGATCTGCTGGATACGTATCAGGCGCAGCTTAACGCGGCGCTCAATGACGCCGCTGATGCCCAAACCAACGGCTTTGATCTGCGCCGTATCGAAGAAAGTAGTATGGCCGCCGGTTATTTTGAAATCCTCGCGCCGGCTTATGCGGATCAACGCGGCACGGATGAACTCGCCTCCGCCCAAACCGCTTTTGCTGAGCTGTTAACCGCCGCCGACACTTCTGCTTTCACCACAGCTTATACCAACATCGAAACCGCGCTGGCAGGCTTCCGCGCTGCCCCCTTGAGTGATGCCGAACTCGCGCGGCGTGCGGGTCAGCTCACGCGGTTTATCGCGCTGGTGCCAGTGGAATACAGCCGCGCCATCCGTGACGGTGTGGTCGTCAGTGATATTGAAATTCAGGACGCGCTGACTTTCCATCAGGGCGCGACCGCCGCATTAGACGATCTGCTGCCGACACTGTCCGCACGTGACGCCGACGCCGCCACCCAGATTAACGCGCTGGTCGATCAGGCGCTGGTGCAGATCCGCGCGGTGGACAGCCCGGACGCGTTACAGGCCACCATCGACGAAGCCACGCGTTTACTGGTCGCTACACTGCCGGAAGAATGGCTGAACAGCAGCACCGAGTCCGATATTGATGTGATTTTATCGGTGCTGGATCAGGTCGGTACGGCGGCGGCACAGGGCGAATACGCACTCGCAGAGTCCGCACGGCTGGAAGCTTATGCCCTGCTGGAACTGGGCATGGAGCAGCGTCTGCGCGGTTTCGCGCCGGACATGGCCGTGTACATTGAAAGCCTGTTCTGGCAAGGCACGGTTGACCAGCCCGGTCTGGCGAACCTGCTGGCCGCGCGCGCGCCGATTGCGGAAATCCGCACTTCGCTCAGCCTGTTAAACAGCGCCTTCGCCGATGCGCGTCTGCTGCTGGATTCGGCCAGAAGTGCGCCGGGTGCGGTGGCCGGTAATGCCGCGGTGATCGTTTTCCGCGAAGGGCTGGAGGCCGTACTCATTCTGGCATCGTTGATGGCAAGTCTGCGCACGGCTGAGGAAAAGCGCTATCGTCGGCCACTGGTGGCCGGGGCGGCGCTGGCCCTCGGCGCGACCATCGTGACGTGGTGGCTGGCCCATAATCTGCTCAATGTGCTGCTGCCACTGGGTGAACGTTTGGAAGCCATCGTCTCGCTGATCGCGATTGGTGTGCTGCTGCTGATTACCAACTGGTTTTTCCACAAAGTCTACTGGACAGGCTGGATGGCGAATTTCCACGCCAAGAAACGTCAGCTGGTCGGTGGTGTGGTGGCGGTCAGCATTGGTCAGACGCTCGGTCTGGTGATCCTCGGTTTTACCAGCATCTACCGCGAAGGCTTCGAGACGGTGCTGTTTCTGCAATCGCTGGTGCTGGAAGCCGGGTTGAATGTGGTATTGCAGGGTGTGCTGTTGGGGCTGCTTGGTACGTCGATTGTCGGCGTGATCACCTTTTCGCTGCAAGTGCGCCTGCCCTACAAAAAGATGCTGGTGGTTACCGGCGTGATGATAGGCTTTGTGCTGCTGACGATGGTCGGCCACACCGTCCATGTGATGCAGTCGGTGGGCTGGTTGCCCATCACCCCGATTCAGGGCGTGTTCCTGCCGTACTGGATGGGACAGTGGTTTGGGCTGTTCGCCACCTGGCAGGGGATTATCCTGCAAGTTGCGGCGGCAGCGTTTGTGATTGGCAGTTACTTCCTGGCGGAGAACCAGCAAAAACGCCAGCGTCAACGCGCCTCCCAATCCGAGAAGAACACCCAGCCTCAACGGGCATAGAATCATCTGATTGCACCGTCCGGGACGTAGCATCATGTCCCGGACGGTAGCACATTTCAGGCATTATCCGCGTAAGCCAAACCCACACCGAACCATCTCCGCTTTGCAAAATGGCTGGATTGCGTTATGAATCAGGCCTTATTTCAAAATATGAGGAAAATTCATTGGTCACTCAAAATACCCCTGAATCAAGTCTGGTTTATATCGGCACCTATACGGATGTCCTGCCCCACGCGGCAGGTGGCGCGGCAGGCGTCTATATTTACAGTCTGAATCTCGCTACAGGCGAACTTACCTATGTGGACACAGTTGGCGGTTTGCGCAATCCGGCGTATGTCACGCTCGACCCGCAGCAGAAATATGTGTACGTTGCCAACGAGATATCCGAATTTGAAGGCAAACCGGGAGGCGCGGTCAGTGCTTTTCAGGTCAGCGGCGACGGCAAACTGACTTTGCTGAATCATCAGCCCTCGCATGGATCGGGGCCGTGTCATGTCAGCGTCACGCCATCCGGCCAGTATATGCTGGTTGCCAATTACAACTCCGGCAGCATCGCCGTCTATCCGCTTCAGGCCGATGGTTCGCTGGGGGCGGCCTCCTCTACCGTGCAGCATGAAGGCAGCAGCGTGAATGCCGACCGGCAGGAAGCCGCACACGCGCACTGCATCATGGCGGACGCAACCAGCCAGCATGTGCTTGTGACCGACCTGGGGATGGATAAAGTCATGGTGTATACGCTGGGTGCTGGCGGGGAACTCCAGCCCAATGTCCCGCCGTTTGTCGAAGTCCAGCCCGGTGCTGGCCCACGCCACTTCGTTTTTCATCCCAACGGAAAATATGTGTTTGTCATCAGTGAGCTGGATAGCACCGTCATCACGTTTGGGTATGATGCCAGTAGCGGCACACTGACACCACTGGAAACGCACAGCACCTTACCAGCGGGTTATGGTGGAGAGAGTTACTGTGCGGCGATCCGTATCACACCCGATGGGCGCTATCTGTACGGCAGCAATCGCGGCCATGACAGCCTCGCCATTTTCGCGGTGGATGACACCACAGGCCGCCTGACTCCGCTGGGGCAACAACCCACGCAAGGCAGTTTCCCGCGTGATTTCAACATCGACCCGACTGGTCAATATGTAGTGGCCGCCAATCAGAACAGCAATACGATTGTGACCTTCCGCATCGACGCGGAAACCGGCCAACTCAGCCCCACCGGGCAGGTACTCGAAATCCCCAGTCCGGCGTGTGTGGCGTTTAAGCTGTAAATGGCTAACTAGCCATAGAATCTGCTTTAAGTCCCTCACCCTAAATCCCTCTCCCACAAGGGGCGAGGGACTTTATATTTCTTGCTCCCCTCTCCCCAGTGAGCGCAGCGAACGCGCGTGGGAGAGGGGCCGGGGGTGAGGGCAAAATCTGCAATAGCCTCTAGAAGTAGCTGCTGATAATCTCCAGTACGCCGAGAATGTTCTGCGGATCACCCGAAGACACGCGGGTGCTGCTGGAACGGGCGATACTGCTGAGTGAGTTAATATCCGCGTCGGCACCATAGGCCACCGGGATGACGATGACCGGGTTGGGAGTCTCGCGGCTGGCGGTAATGGAGCGCAGCGCATCATTCAGCGTGACGCTGCCATCACTGGTATCCGCACCATCACTGAGGATCACCACCGAGCGAATACGCTCTGTATCGGTTTCGTTGTTCATGATATCCACCGCTTCCTGCACCGCCTGATTCAGAGCTGTGCCGCCCCCGGCGCGCAGACCGCGAATATTGCTGATGACCTGCTGGCGCACTGTCTCGGCATTGCCTACTGGAATGCGCAGCTCAAAGCGGTCACTGAACAGCGCCAAACCAACACGATTGGTCGGCTCCAGGCTCTGGACGAAGGCTTCCGCAGCCTGTTTGGCCTGTTCGAGTTTGTCGCCTTCCATCGAGCCGGACACATCAATCACGAC
>JBBSQD010000297.1:0-7523 GCA_038258185.1 Aggregatilineales bacterium
ACACCGATAACCTCTAATAGAGAAAGACCATCATCATGGATAATTGGATTATTTTAGGTATTCAGACCAGTGTATCAACCGTTGCGTATGCACTGATATTTTTCTGGTATGTGCAACCGCGCATCGCTAAGCTGCCGTTTGAAACTGCCGTTGTACCGATGCTATTGGTACACCTGTTTCGCTTCGCGGGTTTTACATTGCTTGTGGTTGGACAGACAGATCCATCTGTTTCACGGGCGACGCTGGAGGCCATTGCCTATGGCGATATGCTGGCGACAATCAGTGCGTTGGTCTCTGTCCTTGCCCTGCGTGGGCGGTCTGGTTTTGCGGTGCCATTAATCTGGCTCTTCAGTATCATCGGGTTCGCAGACCTGGCTAATGTGGGTCGACTGGCACTCAATGCTGATCTTTTCAATTACTATGTGGGGGTGATGTGGTTGGTTGCGATCGCATTTTTCCCGGTCGTCATCATCTCACACATTTACATTGTCTATCGGCTAATCAACAAACGAAACGAATTCCCTAAAACGCTTGCCGCCAAAGCCTGATGATCGCGGTATAGACTTAAACCTTTATACTGGCCTCTAAATAGAAGGAAGAAGATCATGAACAATTGGGTTATTCTGGGGTTACAATTCACCGTCTCTGCGCTGGCATCGGCACTCATATTTTTCGAGTACGTGTTGCCGCGCCTCTCAAAATTGTCGTTCGAAAAAGCAGTCCTGCCGATGTTGTTGCTACAGGCGTTTCGCTTTACGGGTTTTACTCTGCTGGTCACCGGACAGTCCGATCCTGCTATTCCCCAGGATGCCCTATCACAGATGGCATGGGGCGATTACCTGTCTGCGGTTACGGCGCTACTTGCTGCCTATGCTGTGTGGAAACAACCGCACATCGCAGTTCCGCTCATCTGGTTATTTGTCATCGTATGTGTAGGCGATCTCTTCAATGTAACGCGCATCATCTTCGAGATTGATTTCTTCAACTATAACATCGGCGGTACGTGGACGTTCCTGATGTGGTTCCTTCCGTGGGTGGTGATTTCCCTGTTTTATATTCTCTATCGCTTATTCAATAAAGCACCAAAGCTAACTGAATGAGGGAATACCCCTGCTGCGAGCCAGCAACCGCAATATAGATTCGTAAAAAATAAACAGGGCTGATGAGACAACGCTGTCCTGTCCAGCCCTTGCGGAGACTTTACATTATTGATTTTTTATTAAGAAACATTAAGGTTGAGCCGGCAAGTCCGGGTATATAGTGATTGAACGTCAATTATCACTAGAGCTAAAAGAAAGCCACCATGATCCAAACTCAACCATCCTATACTGATATTCTGGCTAATTTCCAGCGTTTAGAGGTGCTGCGCGAACTGGCTCTTATCGACAGTGAAGAAGAAGTCGTCTTTGACCGTTTTACCCAATTTGCAAGCGCTGCAATCGGCGCACCGATTTCGTTAGTATCGATGGTTGCTGCCGATTATCAGTTCCTCAAAAGTGGAGTCGGACTGCCTGAGGAGTTACGATCAGAACGACAGACACCCCTTTCGCACTCATTTTGCCAGCATGTAGTGGGCACCGGCAAGGCACTGATCATAGCAGATGCCCGAGAAGATGCTGTTCTAAAAACTAACATGGCGATTACTGATTTTAATGTGATTGGTTATCTGGGTGTCCCTTTAGCCAGGGGCGATCATAATCTGGGTTCATTCTGTGTCATTGATGACGAACCTCGCGAATGGAACGATGAAGAAATCGCACTGGTGACCGCCCTGGCAACGCTGGTTAATCGGGAAATCGAACTACGTGCCCGCGCACTGGCACGCGATGAATTAGACGAACATATCATGGAGAGTGATAAGCGTTTTGACGGTTTGTTTGCCGAGCTTGATCCCCGCATGCCCAAGGCCGAAATCATCAAAAAAGTCAAAGCATACCAACGACAGATGATCGGTTTATAACCCTTCCAACATCGCCAAAACCAGATTTATTCTCAGGGACGCGCTTTGCGTCCCTGATTGCGTTTGGGTTAGCGACGACCTGAGCTGGTCGGGCCTTTATCATCAAACAGCCAGCGATTACTGAGGGAGTCAAAAATCAGCTCAATGTAGGGTTCGCGATCATTGGATACGCCACCCGCTTTCATACGATAGCGCAGTTCGGCATACACCACGGCGCGATCTCCATTCTGTGACACGGTACGTAATTGACCAAACTCAACGCGGTCGACCGTGTTCCACCAGTCGATATAACCCTGATAATCATAATTGGGCGCGCAACAGTTAAAAATACGCTTGAAATCATCCGACAGGAACCCCCACGAGCTATCAAACTGTTTATCGCTGACCAACGCGTAATATTCGCGTACTGCCTGTTCAGGTGCGGTAGATGGCCCAGTCGTTGCGGGTAATTGTGGTGGCGGCAAAGTCGGCAACAGGGTGGGGATGGCACTGTCTGGCGTACCAGTCGCATTGCGATTGGGGGTGGCAGATGCCAGCGCCACACGCGTGAGATTCTGAACGGAACGGGTTGGCACCGATTGCGGATTAGGGTTCAGCAGATTGAAAGCCACCAGCGACACCATACCACAGGCCAGCAGCAGGGAACATGCCAGAAACGCTGCTCCCGCACTAAAAACCACCATTCCCGTATTCAGACGACGCATTACATTTCTCCCGCGCTTAATCACTGCCCTTATTGTGTCTATTACGGGCGAATTTGCCAACCCGGATGTAAACAGCAGATAAGTGGCATCAAAAGGACGCTGTAAAAGCGTCCTCAAATATGCTGATTGGCTAAACGGATTTTATAATAACGCCCGATCAATCGAGCGGCGCAGAGTCTCCTCGCGCTGTAAGCCACGCAAAGTCGCTACGACCTGTCCATTCCGGTCAAAAATCACCACCAGCGGAATTGACCGCGCTTCATATTCCGCCACTAAACGTCGATTACCCGTGTCGTCAATATCGACATACTGCACTTCTATATCGCCTGCGTACTCACGTCCGAGCCTATTCACGATAGGCCGTTGCTGCCGGCAATATGGTCACCAATCGGCGTCGAACATCATCAGCCTGACCATACCGTCACGATTATCGACCAGACTGAGCGGAATGGTACGGGCGGCGCTGGCGTTAAGATTGCCGACCATCGTGATGATAAATCCTGCCACAAGCGCCAGTGTCGCCAGCGCACCGACGATAGCCACCGGGCTGATACCACCCTGCGTCTGCTGCATTGTCTGCGGAAAATAAATGACGGGTTCGCGTGCGGGAGCATCAGTTTGTGCAAGTTCGGCGCGTTGTGGCGCTGGTCGCGCGACAATCTGCGACGTGCGCACCTGCACGGCAGGCTTGATCGCGGCAGGCGGAGGCGCAGACACGACCGCCCTAACCGGATTTTCCGACTCGGCAAAACGCAGTTCTGTCTCGCCTATACGGATGACATCATCCAGTTTGAGGCTGTGCTCACCGTCAATCCGTGTCTCGTTAACCGAAATTTCCAGTTTGGGCAGAGTCGCTTTAATGCGGTATTGGTCGTCACGGAGACTGATGGCGGCATGCGAGAGAGCGGCAGAAGGGTCTGCCAGTACGAGGTGACACCGGGGATCGCGACCGATTAGAAACAGCGGCCTAGTGAGCAAAACCTCGCTCACGCCGATTTCTTCACCGGCGGTGAAGGTGTTCTGAAACACCAGCGAAACCAATAAATTACTCATCACAATAAATCCATAAATTTATTTGAGGTGTGGACATTATATTGCGCTTTCTAACAGACGGTCAAGCGATTGCCACACCCCATAGAGACTCGCCGCTTATTGCAGAGTCGCCGTCACCTGGAAGGCAGTAGCTTCCAGAGTATCAGGTGGCAATAGATCGACCCGGAACACGCCGATGGTGTACTGGCCTGCACTGGGGAACAATACATCGGTCGCCAAGCGACTGGACGCGATCATGCCACCATAAAATACGATCTTGTTATCGGGCGAGAGAATCGCAATTCCCAGATTGAGATTGCCACTGATTTTGCTGAAATCGAAGGCATAGGTTTCACCCGCATTGACATCCAGCGTAAAGCCGAATACGCCCTCAAATCCCGATGATACGCTGCCCGTATTCGGCACGCCAGCGGTAAACGGAATGGTTATGCCGTTGGTGAAATCGACCGGTGCGAGTCCGGGGAAGCCTGTGCCGGAGAAGACTGATGCTAGAGAAGATGGAGAAGTGAGATTTGACACGGCTGGAGGCGCGGCATCACCAGCATTGATGACCGTTCCATCGCGAAGGGTGCAACCTAAAGATGCAATATAAGCTCCAAAATATTCACCTGCACTCGCATAACGCCCTTCACTATTTGGAAAAGCACCATAAACAGATAATTTAGAATTTGTAGAAGATATCTGATAATCTAATAATTGCTCTGCAACTCCCGCTTTGTTTGCATTCGCCAAAGCAAATTCACCACCACCAGAGTCATAAAAAAGCAAATATGGGTTGAATGCGTTTCCGATAGGCTCGACAATTATATCTATAGTAGTCCCAGCTTGAACATTAATAGTGTATTCATGCATTGAGTCATTTGGAGTTAATTCGCCTTCTATAATATCACCACAGTTTAAACTCCTTGCTGATTGTGCATTTACTGGGACAAGGGTAAGTAGCAATGAAACTAAAATTCCGATTGTAATCCCTTGCTTTAAAGTCATTTTCACCGTTTAAGCTCCTATAGTCTTAATTGGGACAAGCGTTAGATAAGCTGAGATATTGAGCAGGAATCCACCCAAAGGTGTTGCCATTTTCATTCGCGATTTCGTACCATTTACCTCCGAATGTATCCAGGCGATCACGCTTTATACTGACAATCTGACCTACATTAACGTTGCCACGTGCAACCGAAGAAGTTGACGGGCTTGAGCGCACCACCCCGCGTAGAACGGTAGCAATACCTTCGGTAACGATGGCAGCTTCACATGGATAACCTCGAACAACGGGTGTTGCTGTTGGTTGAGGGATTGGAGTAGGAGTCAGTGTCGACTCTGTTGCAGTCGCAATCGGTGTCGGTGCTACCACAGGCGCAAACGTCCATTCAATCTCACATCCAGACTGAGTCGACTGGCAGAACCCGGCAGATTGCTGTCCCTGAAGAATCGTCATCAGACGCGCTTCACCCACCAAAGGATCGAACCAGAACACATCCGCATTCGCTACGGATTGCATCAGAATCAAAGGAATGCCCTGGCAAACTCCCGGCACCGGGCTGCTTGACACTGAACGTACCAAACGGAAACAGATCGGCGTGGGTAGATTATAGAACTGCAGGCCACGAAATGCTGCATACTCATCGAGGGAGAAAATCTGAGTCTCATCCCCCAAAGCGACTTGCAAAGCCAAATCCTCCAGCGACACAGGTATATCGCTTGGAGGCACGTAAAGCGTCAGGCTGTCTTTGTCCAGAAATAAGGTTAGCCCAATACTGACTGTCTCTGATGTTTCGGTTGGAGATGGTTGCACAGATGCTTCAGTTGGTATTTGCGCACCACCAGCATTAATGACTGTGCCATCCCGCAGCACACAGCTCACCAACAGGGTGTAGACACCAATCCCCCCTTGCCACGTGCTATCCTTACCCGTAGAACGTTCCCCTAAAGTTCGGTTGTATTGGTATCGCGCATTCGCCGCCGAGATAGTAAAAACACCTGAAGAAGATAATTCAGTGGATGCCAGTCGTGGTGTTGCGGAAACGTCACCCCGATCAGTTTCCACAAGAAAGCCGCCTACAGGATCGTAAAGTGACAGGTTAAACGAAAGGGTCGTCCCCAATGGGCTGCCAACAATCGTCACCCGATCTAACGGGTTAAGACTGATGCTATAATCCTGTATCTGAGCATTAGCTGTAAATTGGTTCTCTACAATTGTGCCGCATTCAACGGGTATGGCATTCTGTGCATCCAAACCGCCTGCGAAAAAGCCGAGCACAAAAATTGCTGAAAGAAAAGTCACACCCCTCAATACTGCGGTCATGAACTGATTTCTCCGGTGACGCGAAATGCAGTGGCCTGTGGGCTATCGGGCGGCAGCAGATTGATCTGAAACACGCCAATCGTATATTTGCCTGGGGATGGCAGCACAAAACCAGTGGAAAAATTCTCGGCGACAATCAGTCCGCCATAAGAAACTACCTGATTGTCTGGTGACAATACCACCACACCCAGATTCAGATTACCAGACAACCGATCTATGTTTAGATTTAACATTTCGCCGCCATTAGCATCGAACACAAAGCCGATCACGTCCTGATTGTTGGCCGTAATCGTGCCGACGCCGATCTCTAAGGGAAATTCGGAAATAGAAGCAAAGTCAACAGGTGTGAGTCCGGGGAAACCTCTGCCGGAGAAGGCTGGCTCCAGCAGCGGGGAAGTGACATTTGATCCAACTGGCGATGCAGTATCGCCTGCGTTGATAATCGTTCCGTCACGGAGAACGCAGCTCACCAGCAGGCTATATACCCCAATGCCACCTTGCCATGAACTTACAGCCCCAACAGCCCGTTCCTCTAAAGCATTATTGTATTGATATCTGGCATTCGCTGCTGAAATAGTGAATGTACCGCTAGAGGATAATTCAGGTGATTCCAATCGAGGTGTCGCTGAAACATTGCCCCGGTCAGTCCTAACAATAAGGCCACCAACAGGATCGTAAAGTGCCAGATTAAGCGAAAGGGTCGTCCCCAATGGACTGGCGACAACCGTCACACGATCCAGCGGATTTAAGTTGATACTATAGTCCTGAATCTGAGCATTAGCTGTAAATTGATTCTCCAGAATCGAGCCGCATTGCAGTCCCGTCATTTGTGCCGAAACCGGCAAAACGGAAATAAAAGAAACTGCTACAATTAAACTAATCAGACTTCTAAGAAGTTGCTTGACCACAATGTTTTGCTCCCTTGTCAATTAATTTTTATGCACAATTATTGAACGCCTCTACGTTGGTAACAGGTATCCAACCGGACAGGCTGCCATTCTCATATTCGATAAAATACCAGTTATCGGTACTTCGCTCACGAATAGTAACGATGGTACCAGACCGAATTAACTGACCGGATACGTTTGTTTGTCTTACCTGACGTACCTGCACCGAAGCGCCCGTATTACTTGTAATGGTTCCCTGACAGACAATTTGTGTGGCGACAAGTGGCGGTGTCACGCTTGCCACGACAGCCAGTGTGGGCACAATCGTTTCAGTTTCTCCACTAAGAGCACACTCATCCTGACCTGCGCCACATACATCGAGCAAAATTGTGCCCTGATATACCAGCACTGTGCGGTCTATTCCGGCAGCGTTATTACGCCAGAATACATCCGCGTTGGCAAGCTGATGCGTCAGCAGCAGCGTTCCACCCTGGCAGCTTTGCGGAATAGGCCGTGTGCCGCCACTACGCACCAGACGGAAGCAAACGTCCTGTGGTATATACTTACCCCCAGAAAATAGACCACAGGCTAAGCTCGATCAGACGATAATCAGAGCA
>JBBSQD010000298.1:0-7522 GCA_038258185.1 Aggregatilineales bacterium
AGGTGATGGCTGATCAGAACACCTTTAACCATCCCAACCGCCTCCGTCTGTTGGACAAGTTTCGGCTTGTGGCTTAGCACCATCGGGCCGTGTAACCAAGCCTTCTGCTGCTTGAACTCTCGCTAATTCTGTCTTAGACATCGCTCTGTAAAAATACTCACAAGCATCGGTATTATGAACCACCCACTGGCCATCACCGACTGCAAAGGTATGGACTGTCTCAACGGTCAGGTTGACCATCATCTGCGGCTCGGCCAGGGTTTCAATGGCTTCAACCACACCAGTGGTCAGATCAGCAGCATAAACCTGCTCACCAACTTCCAGTGCGCCGGCAGGTATCCAGCCACGCTCAACGGTGAAGAAAGGATGTTCCGGGGTGGTCTGGATCACCTCACCATCGATGGTCAATTTTACCATGATCTCATCGGTGTGGGTGTGGATATCGAGCACCCGGTAAGCACCCACTTCACCGTTGGCTTCATCATAAGCCAGCACCAGATCATCCAGTTTCAATTCAGAAATGGCTACATTCCCATCTGGTGTGGCCACGACTGTATCAGCACTGAAGCTGTTGCAGCGGACGCGAGGTGCGTTTGCATCCGGATTCACATAGCGTCGCAGTCCGGGCATAAGGCCATCCAGGTTACGCAGCACAGGGCGCAAAGCCCGGCCAACACCATGACCAATCAGGCCAATCAGACCACCCATGCCAAAGCCAAGCAGGTTATTGATAAACGCTTCCTGATGCGAGTAACCCTTGATATGGACATCCCACAGGTAGCCGCCTGCGAAGTCAATCGCTTCACCCGCAGCCCAGGCTGCTGCACCGGCAAACTTCAGGTAGCCGAACGCGCCACCAACTGCGCCACTCAGCGCACCCAGGAGCATGCCCTCCAATATGGCATCGGCGATATCTTTTTGAACCAGGCAGTTGAAATTCCAGCCGTTGTTGCTGAGCTGGCTAACTGTTTCACTGACGCCGCCAAGAACGGAACCAGCAGCTGCGCCAAAGAGAGCCCCGGTCAGCACCGCGAGGATCAGTAGCGGGAAATGACCACCGGGATCGGTCAGATTGGCTGGGCTATTATGGGCATAGCTGTAACCGTTAAGCGACATCGGCACACTCATCACGCCCCTAAAGGAATCGCGACTGGTGAAGCTGTTCAGTCCCGGCGCATAGTAGCGTGCGCGCAGATACAGCAGATTGTTGCTGTCCTGCATTTACCGTAGGGTGTGGCCAGCGTACCCTGCAACCCGAACGGTGTCCCATAAGGAGCATAGTGCTGGTAGCCCAGCATAGCCGGGGTATCACTCATCAATCCGCGGACACTGCCCAGGCCATCCTGAAGCGGCCATGACCAGTCACCACTGGTCTCTGCCTGCGCGTTTAGTCCATAACGTTTTCTGAAACACTATAGTTCAATTGATACAAGAAGTCTATCTAAGTCCGGGGCAACCTTCTTATATTCGCACATGGCTTCAAGATTTGCTAACTCAAAAATTTGGCCTGAACATTGAAGTTAAACATTCCTCACTGGACTCGATGCCACCCTATTAATCACCATCACCAAAAGGCTGACCTACTGCTAAGGCATCGCGTAAAGCCACATCGAAGTCCATGTATTTGGGGTCAGGGGCGCATGTCATTATCATGCAGGCGCTGGAAACCGCATAAAATCGGGAGATAAAGGCTTATTTTCTAGTACCATTTTACCCCATGACTCGCGTCCTATTGGGGATTTAAATACGTACTTTAGTAACCCCGTTTTTGGCATCAATATGCTTCGCAATACCTGTAAAATTGGCCTGACTTCATCAGATATTCGGACAATTCTATGGGAAGTTCGTCCGGTTGTATCAGAATTGTTTCACGTTTAATTTGGGGATGAATTGCTATTTCAGGAGAGGAAAACCAATGGCAATTGTGAACCCCAATACGACATCTAACACAGATACACTGCGATTTTTTCAACCGGTTCAGACCACGCTTATCCTGGTGGCGAACCCCACGACCGTCCCGCATTTACTGGAAGTGGCGGAACGGATGATGTCGGAAAGCGGCGGACGGATGATCGTCCTGTCGGTGGTGACGGATGACCCGGCGGATGAGCTGAAAAACGCGGCTGTGCAATCGATTATAGATGCTTACACGCTGGACGAAAACCGCTTCAGCGCGCAACTGGTGACGCATGTCGCGCCGAATATCGTCGATGGCATTATCGACGCCGCGCATAAATATCGCGCGGACAAGATTTTGCTCGGCCTGAGCTACGCGGTGCGCGGTCAGGTGGAGCTGGGAAGCATCGCCGAGACGGTGGCCGAGCGTGCGCCGTGTGATGTGGTGGTGCATCGCAGCCCGATGGGGGCGCAGGTTAAGCGGGTCGTCGTGCCGGTGGGCGGTTCCATCGCGTCACGGGTGATTCTGGAGATCGGTTTCCGGCTGGCGAAGGGTTATGGTGTACCGGTGGAAGCGCTGCATGTCTATAACGACATCTCCGAATGGGAGGCGCGCGCCCATGTCGAGAACCTGCTGGCGCACATCCCGGATCACGACGATGTGAAGGTGCATGTCGTGCGCGGGATTAATGAAGCCAACAGCGTGCTATCCAACACCAACGAGCATGACCTGATGGTGGTGGGTTTCTCCGAGCGAAGTATGATGGCGAAATGGCTGTATGGCGATACCGCCCAGCGCATTCTGGATCGTGCCCCCGGCCCGGTGCTGATGGTTTCACGGGCGATTGATGATGCCGAAGTGCAGGCATTAGCACGGCGACGCTTAAGCTGGCTGCGTCCGCTGCTGACCGAACAGGAACAGCAGCATGTGATCTGGCTGGCGAAGGACACGGTTTTGCCCACGCTGGATTACGTCGTGCTGCTGGTGGTGGCGGCGCTGCTGGCTTCACTGGGGCTGCTGCTGAACAGTTCCGCGGTGGTGATCGGCGCGATGCTGGTCGCGCCGTTGATGCAGCCGATTATCGCGCTGGGGATTGGCCTGTGTACGGCGCGGCTCAATCTGATGCGTAAAGCAGCAGTAACTATCGGCCTGAGTGTAGGGGCGGCGCTGATGGTCGGCATTATTGCCGGCGTGTTGATCTCCCCCAACGCAGCGACTAAAGAAATGCTGGCGCGGGCCTATCCGTCGCTACTGGATGCGGCGGTGGCGGCGGCATCCGGGTTTATCGGTGCGTATGCAACCGCCCGTAAGGACATTCCGGCGGCGCTGGCCGGAGTAGCGATTGCGGCGGCGTTGGTGCCGCCGATCTGCACGGTGGGGCTGAGTATCGCGATTGGCGAGCCGCGGCTGGCCCTAGGTGCGGCGCTGCTGTTCGTCGCCAATATGGTGTGTATCACGATTGTGGCGGCGGGTGTCTTCTACTGGATGGGGATGCGCCCTACCCGCCTGGACAGTGACCGTCGGCGGCGACGTTACACCAGCATTCTGGTGACCACCGCGATGGTAGTGGTGCTGGTGGGTGCGCTGCTGGATTTCACACGGCACCCCAGCGTCGAGAAAATTTCGCAGGCCAGCCTGCAAACCATCTTCGAGCCGGCTGAACTGACTGGCCTCCAGATCACGCGGCAGGACCCCCTGGTGGTGGTGGCGACGGTGCGCAGCGTGGGCGAGATTCCGCCGGAGACGGTGAAGATGGCGCAGGTCAGGCTGAGTGAAGACCTGGACACGCCGGTTCGGCTGCGGGTGATCCCGCAACGCGTGATTGATGGGCAGTAGGTAGCCCTCACCTCGGCCCCTCACCCCCGCCCCCTCTCCCACAGGCGTTCGCTGCGCTCACTGGGGAGAGGGGAGAAAGGTTACTTTTGTTGCCGCTGCCGCCGAGGGGGGTGCGGCGGCAATGGCAAAGGTAGTCCATTGTCGCTAGTCCCAAGTCCATAGTCAAAGTGCTGAGTTCCGAGTGCTGAGTCAAAGATTTGCCACAAACACTTCCGCTCCCTAAATCCCTCCCCACTGCGTGAGGCGGGGTTTTACAGGGTAGCATGGATTGGGGTGGATGGGGTGGACAGATGTCCGGTCATTTGTACCTTTTAGTTCGTAGTCCCAAGTCCATAGTCGGTAGCGCTGAGTCAAAGATTCACCACAAAGGCACAAAGTTCACAGAGGTTTTCTTTGCAGGAGCAGCGCTCTTGCTGTCCGTTGGGAATCGGTCTATATTATGGGCAGGTTTACCAGTGGATTAAGTGCTAACATGCCAGATCGCAAAACCCCCTCCAACCACAAACGCCGTATTGATGTGATGATCAGCAGTACATCAAAAGACCTGCCCGACCACCGCAAGCAAATTGTAGATGCTGCATTACGCTGCAAGCTTAATCCGCTGGCGATGGAGCAAGGCACCGCTACTAATGAAGATGCTATCGCATTTTCGCTGCGGCTGGTGGATGAAGCAGAGATTTATGTCGGCGTTTTCGCCCATCGGTATGGTTATATCCCTGATGATGCGCGTAATCCTGACAAGGTGTCGATTACGGAAATGGAGTACAGGCGAGCACGGGAACGCAATATTCCGATTCTGATTTTCGTCATGAGCGATGAGCATCCGATGAAGGCGGGAGATATTGATAAAGACCCGGAAAAAGTGGAAAAGCTAGGCAAGCTACGGGATGAAATCATGACGCGGCATGTTGTTGGTTTGTTTGACTCTCCAGAGCATTTGCGGACGCTGGCGCTACAAGCACTGGTTGAGCAGCGCGACAAATTATTGGACACCGACGCAGAATTAGAGGAAGCATCCCTCAGACCGGAACCTAAACCAACTATGCCGCATCCACCAGAATTGTATGCCCTACCACCCTATACCCTAACAACAAGCGGTTTTGTGGGACGACACAGTGAACTAGGTGAACTGGATGAATGGGCAAAATCGGATGATAACGTGCTGGTGATTGAGGCAATTGGCGGACAGGGCAAAAGCGCATTGGCATGGGAATGGGTCAATGACCGCGCGAATGATTTTGAGGGCGTGTTCTGGTACAGCTTTTATGAACAAGGCGCGGATATGTCCGGCTTTATGCTTCACGCGCTGGCATATCTCAGTCGTAGCGATCCCGAAACACTAAAAAGTAAATCGCGCTATGAGTTGCAAACTGCCCTGCTGACCCGTTTACAAAGTGGACAGTATCTGCTGGTGCTGGATGGTTTCGAGCGGGTGCTAGTGGCCTATCACCGCTGGAACGCGGCGCAAATGCGCGATGACCGAGTCAAAGCCGATGACGATCACCGTGCCTGTACTGATCCGCGTGATGCCGACTTACTGCGGGCGCTGGCGGGTTGTCGGCGTTCGCGATTTTTAATCACTTCGCGGCTGATGCCACGTGAATTGGGTGATAGTGATCTACTGATTGCCGGAGTACAGACAAAACCTCTTGGCGGGTTGCAAACACCAGATGCGCGGCATTATCTGGAAAACCTGGGGGTTAAGCGCTACGAACCGCAGACCTTAGACAGATTTGTTGAGCAACTGGGTGGGCACAGCCTATTGCTGAAAATTATCGCTGGAAAGATTACACGATTTCACCGAGGACGGGGTGATTTTGATGCGTGGTATGCGCAGGAAGGGCACGGTCTGCACCTAGCGGAATGGAACATCAGCGAACGGCGCAGCCATATTCTGCAGTATGCACTTGACGGACTGACGGATGAAGTGCGCTTACTACTATCGCAGATTGCCGCGATTGGCGATGCGGTCAGCTATGAGACACTGGCGGTGTTTAACCCGTATGTGCGCCAGCCGCCAGAAAAAATTGAATCACCTGATAGTAGTTATGAATATTTCCTATTAAAATCCAAACTCAATTATGCCAACCATAGTGAAGCTCAACAGCATTTACAAAAGCAAATTTATGAACTGGAATTACCTTACAAAATGTACCAGCAAGCACAGGCTGAGGATGAAACCTATCGGAAATCTGATGAATACCGCAAAGCATTAGCTCAATTCGATGCAGCACTAACGGAGTTAGAGGAACGGGGTCTAATTCAATGGGAGCGAGAGAACGACAATTATGACCTGCATCCGGTAGTACGCGGTTATGCTTTTGACCTGCTGGAAGACGAGCAGCGCAGTGGAACTTATGAGCGCCTGCATGGATATTTTACGCAAATGCCTGCAGAAAATACTGAACAGGCACGAACACTGGGTGAGCTCAAAAACACCATCCATATTTACCAGATGCTGATTGGGGCAGGGCGTTTGGATGACGCGGCGGCGTTTTATAGTGAACGCTTAAGTAGTGTACTGGAATATCAGATCGCAGCCTATTACAAAATCATTGAACTATTAACACCTTTTTTTCCAGATGGATTTGACAACTTACCTATTTTGTCAAATAAAACTCACCAAACTAATCAAATGACTAACCTTGCTAATGCTCTTTCTTATATAGGTCAATTTAATGAAAGTCTGTTGTTAAGAAAGCAGCAAATTCTCTTTGATTTGGAAGAACGCAATGCATCCGATATATGCACTTGCCTTAATAACTACGCTTTGACAGTGATAACAACAGGGAAACTTGCAGTAGCTTGGCACATAATTGATCTATGCAAAAAGATCGCCATTTTGGTAAACAATAAAGACGACCTTTACTCGACTTATTATTATAGCCTTATCCTAGCCGTGCGTACTGGTCAATGGGAAGCTGCCGAAGATGCATACAATGCATGTCAAGCAGTAGCCTATGTTTTTAAAACACAATTTTTACTTGCTGATGTATATCGCCAATGGGCTATGGGTTTAGTCATGCGTAAAATCAAAGCTACACAAACCATAAATTCAGCTTTTGAATTAGCAGTAAATAGCGGAAGGCTAGTTACTATGCAAGGTCTTGAAATCTTATTGGGAGAAGTAGATTTACAAGATGGGCATCCTGAACATGCTATCACTCACTTTCAAAAGGCAGAAAGAATATCACGTCAACGCGGTATGAATACTGTTGTAGAATATCTTGGGAATATAGCACGAGCAGAAGCCTTGATAGGTCATAATGAAGTAGCAAAAGTAAGTTTAGACGAAGCATTCAATCTAAGCAAAGATGGAAATGGTCCTTATCTAAGTGCCGCTGAGGTCTATTTGACACTTAACAATCGTGAACAAGCGCAAAAATATGCACTGATGGCTTATGAAGAAGCCTGGGCCGATGGCCTACCATATGTCTGGTGGTGGGAATTAGAACGGGCGAAAGCCGTTTTGGATGCGCTCGGTGTGGCCTATCCTGATTTGCCACCGTTTGACCCGGCGAAAGTCGAGCCGATTCCGTATGAGGCGGAAATCCGCGTGTTTATTGAGGAATTGCGTCAGAATCGGCGGGAGGAATAGCCCCTCTAAATTTCCCTCGCAATCAGGCGGACAACCCATCGCACAGGGAGGACAAGGCGGGCCTTGTCCCATAGGTGTCAAGATAAGGGAAACTCCAACTCCAGTAATTGAAAATGACGGGGGTTAGATTGCGAGCGATCCATGTGGCAGTGGGACAAGGAACGACACAGGGAGCGCAACATGTGCTTTAA
>JBBSQD010000299.1:0-7397 GCA_038258185.1 Aggregatilineales bacterium
ATGGCGCTCGATAATGGTTTTGACCAGATTTAAACCGACTCCATAACCATCTTCCTGATACATTTCAGGCCGGTCAATGCGGTAATATGGCTCAAAGAGATGCTCAAGGTGTTCTGGGGCAATGCCAATGCCGTTATCTTCTACCTGAAAGTAAAACCGTTGATCCTGAACAAAGGCACTCACTACGATATGACCACCCTGGCCTGTATATTTGATCGCGTTGCTGACGTAATTGTCCATTGCCTCACGGATGAGCATTGGGTCAACCACAAAGCTAGACACATCATCCAGATTGATATCGGATTCCAGCGTCTGTTTTTTGCGCCGCGCCATCGGCATCAAGTCTTTGAGGACATTTTCGACCAGCTCTATCGGATTAATGTTTAAACGTGATGAGGTCTCGGTTCGCAGCAGCTCATCAAGCATAGTATCCATACGCTCGGTCGCTTGTTTGATGATGTTCATATATTGTGGAATGTCGGAGTCTTCGGGTAAGGCTGGCATGTCCATTTCCAGCATGTCTCGTGCCGTGATAACCAGTGACACCGGGTTGCGCAGGTCATGTGACACGATTCGCAGCATTTCATCCTTGAAGCGATGCAGGTCGCGCAGGGTGGTGACATCGTGCATGACGACCACAAAGCCAGAGTCGTGGTTGGTTGGGTTGACCCAACGCGACATGGTAACCAGAAAATCCTGTTCCGTGTTTTCCGAGCGGGTTTCAAACGCCCAATAATCATTATTGACTTTGGATTTATTGATGATGCGCTGGGCGGGATTCAGCGCTTTTTCCGATTCGAAATCAGCCAGTTGCTGACCAATTAATTTCTCGCGCGAGTTAACGCCGAGAAAGTTAATCGCGCTGTCATTCGCCATTAAAATTCTGCCATCACCATTCAGGACAAGCAGAATATCAGGAATAGCATGCAGGACAATTTCGAGCTGGCGCTGCTGCGACTGGATTTCATTAAAGAGTTGAGCATTCCGTAAGGCGACAGCCGCCTGATTAGCCACAATGGTCATCAGATAAAGATGATGGTCGCTGAAATGATTGATTTCGGTGTGAATAAGAGTCAAGACTGCCAGAACACGATCACCATTCATAAACGGGACGCATAATGCTGAACGGGCAGCGGTGTTATCATCCGGGAAGAGATGCCAGCGCGGATCATTGAGCGTGTCGTAAACGATGCTGCTCTGTTTATTGCGCATTACCCAACCGGCCAGACCTTCGTCAAGAACGGCCTGTACGACCGTGATCGACTGGTCTGGAGCAAGATCGCGGGTGAGGAAGATGTGATTCCAGTCAATATCATGGCCATCTTGCAGGAAAAGGCTGGCTTTGGTCGCCCCGACTGCGGACGACATCAACCTAATGACTTGCTGCATCACATTATCAAGGTCAAGTAAGGTAAGAAGCTGTGACACTTCTGTGAGCAGTTTTAAGTCTTCAAACGTAGGTTCCCGCGAGTCAATCGAGGTCATTCCAAATCTTCCACAGTGGTTGTTGTTTGATTATAGTGAAGCATATTCTACTCTATAAAACAAGTAAGCTTTGTTAATTTATATTTAACCTAAAGTAGAGGCACAATCATAACTTAAGGGAAAATAATTACAAGCCCTTCTTTAGGGCTTGTAATAAGTGAGTACGAAAATTCACCTAAAGGCTGACAGGATTAGTTAGCAAACCTGTTAATAAGTCGACACAAGCCTGAACGTCCCGAATGTCGACTGTTTCGCTGGTGGTGTGCACATAGCGGCAGGGAATCGAGATACAGCCGCTGGGTACACCGGCCTGGCTGATCTGGATCGCAGCCGCGTCGGTCGTGCCGCCACTAAGCAGTTCCAGTTGATAAGGAATGCCATCGGCCTGAGCACGTGAAACCATCCAATCGCGGACAGCAGGCGGAACCACCAGTCCGGGATCATGGATTTTGATAGCAGCGCCACTACCGAGTTTAACGGCCATTTTCCGGTTTTTGATTTCATCACCGGTGCCGGTAACATCCAGTGCAACACCGACATCAGGATTGATGCTATAAGCCGCTGTCCGTGCGCCGCGCAGGCCAACTTCTTCCTGCACAGTAAAAGCGACATAGACTTCATTCGGTGTCTGTTTGTTGATTTTACGCAGGGCTTCAATTGCCACCACGCATCCAATCCGGTCATCCATGGATTTGGCGATGAGACGGTTACCGCGCTCCTCAAAATTGCGCACCAGACCAGCCGGACTGCCTTCTTCAACCGGGTTCTCACCATCACCTGTACTGACATCGACATAAAATTCATCAACGCTGCTCTGGGCGTGCCAGCTATCATGCGCGCCGATGACTCCAATGGTGCCATTTTCAAACTCCACACGGTTGCCAAACAAGGTGGTCAGATTAAGACCGCCGATACTGGAAAAGCGCAGATAGCCACTTTCTGGCTCGACATAAGTTGCCATCAGGCCGATTTCATCCATATGCGCAGCGACCATAATTTTCGTGCCACCACTCCCCACGCGGCAGATCAGGTTGCCCAGCGGATCGACATGCATTTCATCAACTAAGTCGGCCACTTCCTCCTGGATCAGCGCCCGGATGCGGTGCTCATAGCCGGATGGCCCCCAGGTTTCAACTAATTTTTTGATCAATTCTTTCACGATAAACTCCTCAGATGCCGTGATAAAGTTTTATGAATCAGTGTTCAGTAATACACGCCCACGCGCCAGCGCTTCGTCCAGCGTTTCGTAAAACTCGACAATCCAGCTCAGATTTTTGGCCTGTGCTTCGCCGACCATGCGGATCATGCTGGGAGCATCGACCACCAGCAGCGCCATGATTTGCGGGTTGGTATCGGCAATGCGCCGCAGTGCCCGAATATCTGTGGGGAAGCGATTGGCCGCGCTCAGATCATTAACCAGCACCACCTGCTTCTCATCTGGCTGAAGCATTTGCAAACCGTTTTTTTCGGATTCAATGATCTCATCCAGCGTGACATCGCCAAGCCAGCGGTTGAGGAACAGCCCGGTTTGAATGCGGGTGGTTTCGATGGGCATGTCTAGTCTCGCTGTAAAGTCGCTGCTGATATAGTGCGCAGGGCTGTCTGAATCAGGCGTTTAGCATTGTCATAATCGTCCAGGTTCAGCATGGCTGCCGGGCCATGAATATAGCGGCAGGGTACGGAAATAACCGCGGATGGAATCCCCGCGTTTGAGGTGTGAATACGTCCCGCGTTTGTGCCACCACCTAATGCCGTCTTGTGCTGGAACGGGATATTATTGGAACGGGCGGTTTCGCGCAGGAAACCCAGTAAGCGCGGGTCAGTCACCATGCTGCGATCCATCACTGTCAGCACCGGGCCGCCACCCATCCGTGCAACCGGGTTGGGCTGCTCGTGATCGTCCGGCTCAGCCGTTGGATTGGGCAGGTCATGCGTCGGTGCGCCTTCCAGCGCGAAAGCGATATCCGGCTTCAGGCTTTGCGCAGCGACAATCGCGCCACGCAGACCGATTTCCTCCTGAACAGTAAAGGCCGCCACGATATCAACCGGGTAAGGCTCATCCTGCAAAATGTCGATCAGCAGGGAACAGCCAACGCGGTCATCAAAAGCTTTGCCGCGCACAATTTTGTCGCTCATCTGGCTGTAATAGCTGTCAAAAGCGATGCGATCCCCACGCTTGACCGCGCCGCTGGCTTCATCCTTGCTGCTGGCACCAATGTCGATACGCAGACTGCTCATCTTGACGACATTCTGGTCACGGTTTTTATGGATTGGAGTCCAGATGATGACCCCCGGTGTCTGCTTTTCGCCGATTTTCACCCGCAGCCCCGGCAGAATGCGATCATCAATACCGCCGATGCTGGTAAACCGGATGAGGCCATCGCCGTCAAAACCCATGACCATAAAGCCGACTTCATCCATGTGCGCATCCAGCATCACGCGCAGCGGATTATCGCCTGTGCCTTGTTTGTAGGCGGTGATGCTGCCCAACGCGTCAATCTTAATATCGCTGGCATGACCATCAATCGCATTGAGGATAACTTTGCGGACTTCGCTTTCCTGACCAGAGACTCCTATAGCCTCCGAAAGTTCTTTGAGTAACATTTAACCCTCTTTTTCCTTCAGGTCTTCCCAGTCAATGGCTTGCAGGAAATCCGCATCCAGGCTGGCGATAAAGTAGGCCATTAAACGCCCTGCCCGCTCGATATCGCGGATGTCGCAGGTTTCGACGGGCGAGTGCATATTGCGCAGCGGGACTTCTAACAAGGCGGTAGGCACGCCACTCTGCGCGACCTGAATCGCCCAGGCATCCGTGCCGCTGTTGCCGGGGACGACATCATCCTGCAATTTAATTTCGTAGCGTTTGGCGGTTTCCTTGAGCTTGTCATACAGTTTGATGTGGAAATTTGGCCCCAGGCCGATTCCCGGCCCACTGCCCATATCCGAAGCCGAATCGCTGTCCACGCCGGATTGCGGCGCGAATGTGACATCCAGCGCGATGGCGATATCCGGCTTAATGGCGTTGGCCGCGGTGGTCGCGCCCAATAGTCCGGTTTCTTCCTGCACAGTCGCCGCAGCGTACACATCCCACTGATGGCTCATGCCTTTGAGGTGATGAAGGCAGGCCGTAACCGCCGCCACACAGGCGCGGTCATCCATCGCTTTACCGGCGACTTTCTGCCCCTGTAATTCCAGCATGGGAACATCCACCGTAATCAGATCGCCAATGCTGACAAGTTCATGCACTTCATCTACCGGCAGACCGACATCAATAATCAGCTCGTCGAATGAAGGGTATTTTTTACGCGCTTCGGCAGTCAGGGTATGCGGTGGCGCTGCTGCGACAAGGCCGGGTAAGGGTCGCTTGCCGTGTACCATCACCGTCTGCGACAGCATCACGCGGTTATCCACCCCGCTGATGCGATGTACATAGATGAAGCCATCGACTACATCCCGCACCATCATGCCGATTTCATCCATATGCGCCGCCAGCATAATGCGACGGGCCGGTTCAACCGGATGGGTGGCGCGTTTAATGCCGATGAGACTGCCGAGTTTGTCCTGCTCAAACTCATCGACAAGGCCCTTCCAGGCTTCACGGACGATCTCGCGCACTGGCCCTTCATGGCCGGATGGTGCATGAGCCTGCACCAGTGTTCGTAAATGCTCTTTTACCTCAAACAAAGTCATGTACTCCTGTTTGGAAGATAATCATTAATCAGAAACTAAAACGGTTCGGGTGTGTCCGTATCTGTTGGGAAAAATGGCAATGTCGTTGCCGTGGCTGGCGGTGGTGGCAGCGGTGTGTTGGTGCTGGGAATGGGTTGCAGGGTGGGTGGGATAAATAACGTCGCTGTCGGAATCAGCGGCGTAGGGGACAGCGCCCTTAGCGTGGGTGGTAAGCTGTTGGTGGGGACGACCTGTGTAAAGGCACTGTCTGTCGGAAATTCCGTCACACCGGGTTGGCCGGGTTCGGTTGTAAAGGTGGCCGTGACCGCTCCTGAAGAAGTTGGCAGGGTATTCGCTGGCGTATTAGTGGCCAGTGGAGCACTACTGCTGTTTTGGGGCGCGAAAGCGAAAAGCACAAAACCAATACAATAGAAGGGAATGGTTGCCATAATGATAATCGTCAGGATAATCTGAATATTGCGCCGCCGGTTATCTGTGCTCATCACGCCTACTCATATACAATCAGGACATTCCTGAAAATATACCACACTGACTGCTATTGAGGTAATCAAACCAAAGTCCGTGGCCTTAATGCGGATTGACCCATAGAACATTTGTTTGGTATAATATGCTTATGAATATTTCCCGCTCTCCCGACATTTTCGAGAAGTTAACCCAGATGGGTGACGTGACGCTGTATGAACCAGCAGGCGATGCGCCTTTGGCCGAGCGGTCTAAACGTGTGCCGTTTCAATCTACCAGTCTGGGCGAGTGCATCACGCATTTAGCCACCCCCAAAGGCAAAAAACCGGTTCTTAAAACGATGGTCACCACCGCCTGCGAAAAGAACTGTTTTTACTGCCCCTTCCGGGCGGGGCGCAGTAAAACCCAGCGTGTGACCTTTAAGCCAGATGATCTGGCGCAGGCGTTTGATCAGTTGCAGCGGGCGAAAGTCGCTGATGGCATTTTTCTGTCGTCGGGGATTATCAATGGCGGGGTGACAACGCAGGATAAAATCATCGACACGATTGAGATTATCCGCAAGAAATATGGCTATCGCGGTTACGTCCATCTGAAGATTATGCCCGGTGCGGAAATGGATCAGTTGCGCCGCGCCATGCAGCTTGCGGATCGTGTCTCGATTAACCTGGAAGCCCCGACGCAGGAGCGGCTTGCGGCGCTGGCCCCCAAAAAAGACCTGATGGGCGAACTGCTGAATCGCCTGGAATGGGCTGGAAAGCTGCGCCAGGAAGCTTTATCAGAAGGTCGCAAAGTTGCCAGCCTGGTGACGCAGTTTGTGGTGGGCGCGGTGGGAGACACCGATGTTGAACTATTGTCATTATCGGAAAAGCTCTATCATCAGACCGGATTAGCGCGGGCGTATTACTCGGCTTTTAGCCCGGTCACCCAAACACCGTTTGAGAATCTGGATGCTGTCGCGGCAATCCGTGAATATCGACTGTATCAATCGAGTTTTCTGCTGCGGGATTATGGCTGGGATGTTGAGGAATTATCGTTTGAGCAGAGCGGTAATTTGCGCACGGATGTTGACCCAAAGCAAGCCTGGGCGGATGTTTACCTGCGCCAGTCACCGATTGATCTGATGCTGGCGGAGCGTCAGCAATTGCTGCGGGTGCCGGGTGTTGGCCCACAGAGCGCGGATGCAATCCTCAAAGCGCGGAAAATCCGCCATCTGCGCGATTTTTCGCAATTACGCGCTTTAGGCATTCGCACGCCGGAGAAGCTCGCCCCCTACATTTTGCTGGATGGTCAGCGGCCACCACAGCAGCTCCCCTTATTTTAACCACAACATTAAAAGTGGCTGATTTATCATCAGCCACTGTATTTTATTCATAAGTTTCGTCCAAATTGACGGGATCAAGCGGGGCATCCTGTGCCAGTAGCGCCAGCGTCGCCTCTAAAACACGCCGCTGTTGGGCTGTGTCACCCGGTTTACCCAACGTCGCACCGCGTGCCAGCCGCGTAAAGGTGGCGCGTGGCGGGGCAGTCAGGCGGGTCACACCTGCATTCCAACTGGTCAGCGTGGTAGCAATTCCGTTTATTTCAAGTGCGCGCGCGATCAGTCCCACGGACTGAGAGCAGATCGGTCAGGACGGCACCAGCAGCGCACCATCCACCTGCTGGCTTTTGACCGCCTCGATGATAAGCGGAATCGTTTCGTCCAGCACCCGCGTGACATCCGGCTGATAACCCATGAAGCTGATAAAATCGGGCGCCATTTC
>JBBSQD010000300.1:0-7384 GCA_038258185.1 Aggregatilineales bacterium
GCTTCCCGATCAGGATGTTCTTTTAGCCATTAATCAAACAGAATACAGCCGTTCTGATGATACTGAAATATGGCTATCACCCAACGAAAAATCAATGGTAGCCGGGGGAATTCAAGCGTTCGCATTGGTGGATACCACATCAGCCAAAAGCGAGATCATTTATGAAAATGAGCAACTAGGCAGTCTTGAATTTATAGGGGATTTCGTCTTTTCATCGGATAATCACTGGCTGGCATTTGATGTAGGGGGATGGTGCGGTTGCGGATGTGGATCGTACAACACAGTTTATCTATGGAACTTAGGCAGTAACTTTGAAGATGCCACACTCAGTAAAGAGTTTTCAACAGCGGAAGTAACCCAGTTGAACTTTAGTGCAGATAGTCGCTTGTTGGTAGCTGCGCTTTATAGTGATATTCGCATTTGGGATATTGCAACCGGGGAACAACTTACTGTGCTTGACGGTCATACGTATGATCATGTTCTGGCAACAAGATTTTACACCTTAAACGTGCATGATGCAGTCTTTAGCCAGGATGGCACTCGCTTGTTCAGTTACAGTACGGATGGAACTATTCGCGTATGGGCGGTGGACGAAAACAGCAAAGCCGGATGAGCTTTTCTCCATCCGGCTTCTGATTTAAACATCTTCATTTTCGGGGGTGAGCCAGTAGGTTGTCCCCGCACGCTCGCGCCGCAGAAAACCAAATTCGATCAGATTGCGGCGTAAAGTCGCGAAATCCTCATTAATCGGCGTGATGATTGCGTTCACTTCTTTCTCAGTGTACTTCACACCCGGCTCGAAGCGGGTCGCCAGCCAGCGCAGAATCACCAGTAGCTTTTTCTGTTTGGCCGGGATTTGTAACAGACGGCCTTCATCGGTGTAATCTTTAAACACGCGCCGATCTTCCGCGCTCACCTCGATATTAAGCTCATCCACCCACGACAGATCATCCGGTTCCGGTGCGCTGGTATCGACATTTTCGATCTCCGCAGCCAGTTGCTTAAAGCGCCGCAGACGGGTCGGATTAACACGGCTGAAATGCTGATTGCCGGATACGCGCAGATTCACCAGACCCACCGAGCGCAATTTAACCAGATGATGCGAGGCGGTTGGCTCGGTAATTTCCAGCGCCGCCGCCAGATCACTGACGCGCTGCTCCCCCTGATTAAGCAACACCAGCATTTTGAGACGATTTTCATCGCTCAGGACCTTCATATATTGCAGCAGTTCATCCTGCTCACGACGGGAAATCATTTAGACACTCCTTTAATTAGATAATGATCTAATTAGAAGTTTATCTAATTTGATGGTTGTGTCAAGCCTTCTGTTATTTTCGGCGTATACTCCGGGATGTTCGTAAATATCTCTGGAGGATTATATGCTCCCGCAACCCCCTGAATTATTCCTCGATCTGATGGAAGGCCCGGTCTGCGTCACTATGACCACCGTGATGGCTGACGGCACACTGCAATCTTCCGTTGTGTGGCGTAAAGCCGAAGCCGGTTACTGGATCGTGGGCATGGGCAAAGAAAGCCTGAAGTATCGCAATTTGCAGGCCAATCCCAATGTCGCTTTTACCGCCATTGATCCGCAAAATCCCTATCGTTATCTGGAACTGCGCGGTGAGGTGGTGGAATTTATGCCTGACCCGCCTTCAAGCTGGTGGGATGAACTGTCGCTGTTCTATACGGACAAGGTCTATTATGGCAACTTTGAGCCGGAAGAAAACCGCAGCGATACCGGTGTGCTGGCTAAAATCAAACCGACCCGTATTCGTGGGAATAGCTAACGCCAGAAATAAACGGCTCGGTCTATCGGCCAGCAGTTGCAAAAACGCGTGCTGCTGCGTAAAGCTCAGAAGGCATTTTCCGGCGCGGGGTTGATGATGTTGGGTGTGTATGTGGCTGTATCAGGGAATGAGTAAACCGATGGATAATCGTTTGGAGCAGGCGATTCAGATGCGGGCGGCGGGTCAATACGCCGAGGCGAAAGCGCTGCTGTTGACGCTGTATGCCGAGCGACCCGAAGATGCCCGCGTGAATTATTACTGCGCCTGGGTGCATGATAACCTGGGCGAAGAACGCGCCGCCGCGCCGTTTTACGAACGGGCGATTGCTACGGGATTGTCCGATGAGGATTTGCGTGGGGCGCTGCTGGGATTGGGCAGCACCTATCGCACCCTGGGGCAGTACGAACAGGCGCGCGACACCCTACTGAGAGGTATGGAACGCTTCCCGGATGCGCACGAGTTCCCGACTTTTCTGGCGATGGCCTACTACAATCTGGGCGAGCACCACGCCGCTATGACGCTGCTGCTGCGCGCATTGGCGCAGACCTCAACTGACTCCGGCGTTCAGCGCCTCAAACGCGCCATTCTCGCTTACTCTGAAGACCTCGATGAGATGTGGTAGGAGTAACTTATAAATTGTGAATAAATTATGAATTTTACAATATAGGGAATGAGTTAATTCAAAATTGATGCTTTTGCGTTTACACTTGTAATATATTGTAAGCGCTACACGCAAAGGCATATTGATGTCTGTATTTAACTCTGTTGACGATGTTTTTTACGCAGAAAATACAGTTCGCTTTCTGGTTGTGGATGATGAAGTCAACAACCGCAAAATCCTGAAGCGAATTTTCGACTCCTACGGGATAGTGGTTGAAGCCCAAAATGGGCTTGAGGCCCTTGAAATTCTGGCGACACAACGCTTCGATATTATCCTGCTCGACATTAACATGCCTAATATGAATGGCACGGAAGTCCTGCAAAGCATCCGCAGCCGGCCCGAAACCTGGGATATCCCTGTTATTTTTATTTCGGCGCTCAATAAAAATGACGATGTGGTGCGTGGCTTACAACATGGCGCGAATGACTATATCGTCAAGCCCTTCGATATTGAGGTGGTGAAGGCGCGAGTCGAAACCCAGCTCTACCTCAAACAGATGATGGATAATCAGAAAGAGGCAGTTCTTCAGCTGGAAGCTGCCCAAAGGTTAAAGGATCGTCTGTTCCGCATCGCCTCGCATGATCTCAAATCTCCGTTAGCCAACATCAAAATGGTGGCCATGCTCCTGCGTGAATATGTCAAAGATAAACCAGAGGCAATGGAATTTCTGGGTATGCTGCGGCTCACAGTGGATCAGATGAATGGCGTGATTGAAGAATTTCTCGATATGTCCATTATTCAGAGCGACGCGCTGGTGATGGATATGGGCTGTGTCAACATTGACGAAAATATTGTGGATACGATCTTACCCTATTACGTCATAGCGGAACGTAAAGGCATTAAGCTGGAAATCGGCGAACTCAGCGGACAGGTGTGGTCTGACCCGCAGCGCACCTCGCAGGCCATCAGCAATCTGGTCAGTAACGCCATCAAGTACAGCCCGCATAACTCATCGGTACGCATCTGGTCTGAGATTTTAGAAGATCGTGTTCGTATCTGTGTGGCCGACCAGGGCCCCGGCATTCCGTCGAAAGAACATGAACTGCTGTTCAAGGAATTCAGCCGCTTAAGCACCCGTCCCACCGATGGCGAAAGCAGCACCGGTCTGGGTCTGTGGATAGTCAAGCACATGGTGGTGCTGCAGAATGGTCATGTCGGCGTGTATTGCCCACCGGAAGGCGGCTCCGTTTTCTGGATCGAACTAGCGGCTTACAGGCCGGAACTGGCTGTCGAGGTTTAACGTCGCCTCATAAACTGGCAATTCCGAAATGCCTTCGCATACTGAGTCTGGTACAATAGTTACAAACCGTAAAACAACTAACCGGACTCAATGATGACAACAACCCCAATTTTCCCACGTTCCAGCGGCGTACTGCTGCATCCGACATCCTTGCCCGGGCGCTATGGTATTGGCGACCTGGGTGAATATGCCTATCGCTTTGTCGACTGGCTGCACGCCAGCGGTCAAACCATCTGGCAAATTCTGCCACTGGGACCCACCAGCTACGGCGATTCTCCCTATCAGACCCTTTCTGCTTTTGCGGGTAATCCCAATCTCATCAGCCTGGATATTCTGGTGGGCGAGGGCTGGCTGACCAATGATGATCTGGGGGACGTACCTGATTTCCCCAAAGATCATGTCGATTTTGGCTGGATTATCGGCTATCACGCCGATAAGCTGCGGCTGGCCTTTGAGCGCTACAGCATCGACGGCACACCGGAACAAAAAACCGCCTTCAAGGAATGGTGTGATATCAATGCCTACTGGCTGGAGGATTACGTCCTGTTTGCCGCACTCAAGGATTCCTATGGTGGCAAGCCATGGGTGGAATGGAATGAGCCGGAAGCCCTCCGTCAACCCAAAGCGCTGGAAGCCGCACGCAAACGGCTGGCGCGTGAAATTGACGAAAGCCGCTTCCGCCAGTGGTTGTTTCATCGTCAGTGGTACGAATTAAAAGCTTATGCCGCTGCGCGTAATATTCGCTTCATTGGCGATATTCCGATTTTTGTGGCGCATGATAGCTCGGATGTGTGGGCGAATCGAGATCGCTTCTATCTGGATGCGAAGGGCAAGCCGATGGTGGTGGCCGGGGTTCCGCCGGATTATTTCAGCGCGACCGGTCAGCGTTGGGGCAACCCGCTGTACCGCTGGGATGTGATGAAAAAGCAGAATTACAGCTGGTGGATCAGCCGTTTCCGCGCCTGCCTGAGTCTGGTGGATATTGTCCGCATTGATCATTTTCGCGGCTTTGATGCCTACTGGGAAATTCCCGCTGAGGAAGAAACCGCCATTCACGGTCAATGGGTGGATGGCCCCGGCGCTGATTTCTTCAAAGTGATTCAGGAAGAATTTGGCGACCTGCCGATTATCGCCGAAGATCTGGGGGTGATTACGCCGACGGTCGAAAAACTGCGCGATGATTTTGGTCTGCCCGGTATGAAAGTGCTGCAATTCGCCTGGGCAGAACCGAGCAATCCTTTCCTGCCGCACAATTACACGCCCAACAGCGTGGTGTACAGCGGCACCCATGATAACAACACGACCGTCGGCTGGTGGAATGCTGAAGTTGATGACGGCACCCGCAGCTTTATTTCGCAGTATCTTGACCGCGAAGTGACCGAACCGAACTGGACGCTCATCAGCGTGGGAATGCGCTCGGTGGGGCATACGTTTGTCGCGCCGATGCAGGATATTCTGGGGTATGGCAGCGAAGGCCGTATGAATACGCCGGGGGTGCAGTCCGGTAACTGGACTTGGCGCTTCACGGCTGACCGCCTGGAAGACTCCGCCCGTGACCGGCTGGCGCATCTGACCTGGTTGTATCGCCGCCGTGCCGATCAGCAGGAAAAGCAGTATGGGGATGCGGCGGTAAAAAATTAACTTCTGAACTTCCAGACAACAGCAAAATCAGACTTGTACGGACATGGGAGTGCAATAGACTCTCATGTCCGTACTTTTTAAGCAGCCTGCCTACTCGATATAGTCGTCTTCTTCGTCATCGCTGAGTTCATCTTCATCCACGACATGCAGTTGATCTTCCAGCGGTGCCTGCGGCTCGTCCGGCATCAATGGACGCTCACCCCCATAAACGGCTTCTTGCGTCCAATCAGGCGAATCCGATGGCCCCACCGGGTCACTTTCGAAATCATCCTCATCCATGCGGTTCATCTCGGCTTCGATATTTTCCGCAATCACTTCAGGATCTTCACCTTCCGGCCCACTCGACTCGAACCAGTCTGCGTCTTCTTCCAGACGCGGCGGTGGTGTGGTCGATTTGGGATTCGGTGGCATATTTTTGCGTTCGCTCATGACCTTGTTCTCCTTGTATTTCTTTTTACATTATCATTATAAGGGGAAGCGTCATGACAGCACCCACTTGCCAATGGGACTCTCAGTTTTGGGCGGTTTTTGTTGAGGGTTTTCTCATATTTGCCGGGGTTGTGCGATCAGCATCTCACGCTGGAACACATCGCCAAAATGGGCAATCACACGCTGGCGCACTTCGGCTTCATCCACAGGCTGACTCAACAACTGCGCCATGCTGGTCACGCCTTTATCGTCAATGCCGCAGGGGATGATCCCCTCAAAGTAGCGCATGTCGGTGTTGATGTTGAGTGCGAAGCCGTGTTTGGTCACAGCCTTGACGTTGATTTTGACCCCAATCGCGCAGACTTTGACCTCGCCCTGCGGCGTATCGACCCACACGCCGGTCAGTCCCGGAATGGATTTGCCGACGATGCCAAAATCGCCGAGAGTGTCCATGATGACCTGTTCAATGCCACGCACGTAATCCGTCACGAAACCGCGCAGGCCACCCTGACCGCGTGGTAGCTGCACAATCGGGTAGCCGACCAGTTGCCCCGGCCCGTGATAGGTAATGTCGCCACCGCGATCAATCCGAAACACGCTGATGCCGCGCACCGCGCGCTCGGCTTCATCCAGCAGCAGATTCTCCTCATGGCCGGATGTGCCCAGCGTATAGGTATGCGGATGTTCCAGCAGCAGCAGCCGATCCGGCACGCCCGGTTGGGGGCGTTCTTTCACCAGCTCGGCCTGTAAATCCCACGCTTGCTGGTAGGGGACACAGCCCATTCCCCACACTTCACAGGGTTGCATCAGTAGACCTTTCTGGTCGGTGGACGGTTGGGGCCTTTCAGCAGGCCATCCAGAAAATTGAGCGTGGTGTGCCAGGCGGAATGCCTGTACACATCGTTGTCCGGGCTATCCCCCACACCGAAAATTTCGTGACCTGCGCCCTCTAAAATCTCGACCCGGTGCGGCAGGTTGCAGGCGGCCAATTCCTGGCGCAGTTTGTTAATCACTTCGGGCGAAATCAGTTGTTCTTCTGTGCCATAAAAGGCCAGAATCGGTGTGTTGGAGCGCTTGAAATGCCCCAGATAGCGCTGCGGAAAACCCGAAAAAGCGACTGCCGCTTCCAGGTCTTCGCGGATAATCGCCGCCTCAAACGCCAGACTGCCGCCCATCCCAAAGCCGACTGCGGCCACATCACTGTTGCAGTTGTGATGATGCTCCAGCACACTCAGCGCGGTATGCACGCGCTTATAACCGTCCGCCCCCAGATTATCCAGCAGCGTCAGTGCTTCATCGTGATCTTTCGGAATTTTGCCGTTGAACAAATCCGGCACGATCACATAATGCCCGACCTGCGCGAACAGATTGGCAATCCGCCTCATAAAATCGGTCATACCCCACCAGTCATGGATCAGTGCGACACCGGGGAATTTAGCATTAATGTTGGGGTGTGCCCAGTAAGCCGGGAGCATCGTGCCGTTTTCCATCGCAATCTGGATATTGCCGTTGGTGATGTCATACTCGACATGATCGGGGTTATAGGTAGGCATCTAGCTTCCTTTTGCTTTTGCTTTGCTCAGTGCTTATATCCAAACGGCAACTTTACAACGTTAGACTGTA
>JBBSQD010000301.1:0-7374 GCA_038258185.1 Aggregatilineales bacterium
ACCGATAGCCGAGCTTGAGCAGTCATAGCGCTTTCCTTTTAATTGTTTTATTTTGCTGTGATGTGTCAGCCCGCGGGGATGCGTCATTGCATCAAAGCGGGCTGATGGATAAGCTGATGCCCCTTATGCGTTCTGGATAATGAGCCCGATCAAAGTCGTAATCGCCAGTGTAGCGACCACAAACGCCAGCAGCGGTGCACCGGTTGCGACCCCCGCCACCATCGGCAAGCCGAAACTTAAGCCAGTCGTCAGTAAACGGGTTTGCAGGACGCGCTCGCTGGTCAGCGCATGGGCGCCGCACAAAGCCAGCAGCAGCGCCAGCACCGGAATAAACATTACGCCGATCAGCGTGATTTGCGGCTCGAAGCCTTGCAGCAACCAGACCGCCAGCGCGCCGACAATCACCGCAGCCAACGGCACAATCACGTCAGCCAGCAAAAGCTGGAAGCCATTAAACGGCAAAAACTGCCGCAGGAAACGTTCTTCAACATCATGGCGGAACACGTACAACAAGCCAATGGGCGGAGCAATACCGACCACCAGCAGCCAGCCAATCCACAACTGAACCGGCAGTTGATTGCTGATAATCCAGACTCCGGCCTGAGACATTGCCGCACCCCATACCAGACTGGTCATCAGCATAAACGGATGGCGTAAATACGACAGCGCCGCACGACTGGCGACTGTCCCCCAGCCGATAGTTTTCGGCAGAGATAAAAATGGCTTACGGCTGGCCTGCGCGGTCTGCATGCGGATGCGCAGTTGCAGATCCGCCTGCTTCCCCCAGGCAAGAATACCCAATTTCTGGATGCGCGCATACAATACGCTCTCATCCACTGCCTGAATCATATTGATATTCTGCCCCAACCAGACAAAGACCGCGACCAGACCCATCGCCAGCGCAACCAGCGATGGCAGCAGCCACACCGGACTGCGGCCATAAATGGTGAGGATTGCAGAGCGCCCCGGCCACAGAACCGCGTCCGGGAATACCTGCCACACGCCGATCAGCAGCAGCGGCAATACCCAGATAAAACGCCAGCGGCGAATTTGCGGGAAAACCAGCCGCAGAATACCGAGCAACCAGCCTGTCCCCCAGGTGATAATCACCAGCGGAAAGGCCACGCCAATCGCCCGCAGCGTCGTCGTTCCGTCCGCGGTACTGGTCAGCGGATTGACCACTAACACCGCGAACAAGGCGAATACCACGCCAAAAATGATCCAGCGGAAAAGTACCTGCTGGATAAAACCGATCATGACCGGTGCGACGCGTGAAATCGGCGAACCCGCCACATAAGCCATATCCGCAAAGCTCAGCTTGAGTGGCGTACTGCGCAGCGCCACGACCATCACGAACACCTGACCGAGCAGCACTAACGGCGGAATCAGCTCAACCAGCGCGATCAACGTGCCGGGGCTGTTATCTCCCAGCAGATTGCCCAGGTTGGAGACAATATCAAAGCTCCACGCCCACATGGCGAACACCCAGAAAAGGCCAATGACCAGTAAATAGACCACATACATATTCTGTAGAAATGAGTTATTCCCCGGCTGATACCCCAGCACACGCAACCAATAGACCGCGCCATCCGTAAACTGTCGCCAGCGCAGCCACCATAAAACACGAAGATCACGAATCATGTGGTTCTTTGCCGCCTTTTCGTGACCGGATAGCCGAGCGCAGCATGGCATCCAGTGACAGATAGCCTTCCACCTTCAGCGATTTCCGCAGCGCTTCCGGTGAACCGTGCGCGATAATCTCGCCCTGTTCCATAATCAGATAGCGGTCAGGGTGAGCTTCCTGCGGCAACTGATGGCTGCTGAGCATGATCGTCATACCCTCATTGCGGTGACGGTTCAGTTCTTCCCACAGATCATCGGCTGAAACCGGATCAAGCGGCCCCAGCGGTTCATCCAGCAGCAGAATTTTCGGCTCTACCAGCAGCGCCATGCACAGCGCCAGCTTGTAACGCATCCCGCGCGAAAACGCGAACGGGAAGGCATCACGGTTATTCAGCAGACCATAACGATTGAGCAAATCCTCGGCTTCATCTTCCCAGTTTGTCCAGCCATATGCCTGTGAGACAAATTGCAGATGCTCCCAGGCGGTCAGTTCATCATAGAAAGGCGGTGTATCCGGCAGCAGTACGACATTTTCGCGCACGAACTGTTCATTTTTGAGGATCGACCGGCCTAAAATGCGGACGTCGCCCTCGGTGGTTTCTGTCCACCCGGCGATACAGCGCAGCAAGGTCGACTTTCCTGCGCCGTTGCGGCCCACCAGCGCGATCATCTCGCCCGGTTCGGCCTTCATGCGGATATGACTCAGGGCATTAAAAGACCCGTATTTATACGACACATCATCAACCACCAGCAGCGGTGCATTTGGGTCAATCGCTTGCTCTGGGGCATCCGTGGTTTGGACATCCGCCATAATATACTCCTGTATCCTGGGCATCAAACCCGGCTATTGTACACCCGCGCAATCCTCTTTGTCTAAAGCGGCTTTTCCGCCTGTTGCCTAAAGGACACTGGAAAATAAAAGTGGGTCGAATAGCTTACAGGCTCGCCATCTCCAGATTATTGAATTTCCGGCGGTAGAACTCACCGTACTGCACCTTGCGATGCAGCGCTTCAAGGACAGCATGGGTGAAATTGACTTTCTCGAAGCGTTGCGCACTCCCTAATCCACCGGGACTGAATACATTGATTTCCATCAGTTTATCGCCTACGATGTCCAGCCCAACCAGAAACATGCCATCCCCGACCAGCTTGGGGCGCACAATCTCAGCAATGCGCAGGTCTGAATCCGTAATTTCTGCTTGAGCAATGGAGCCACCCGCACTGACATTACTGCGCATATCATCACCTTTACGAATGCGGCGGAAAGCTGCGTATTTACCTTTATAGCGTAAAGGCTGGCCATTCATCAGAAAGAGGCGCGTATCGCCCGCTTCCGCCGCAGGCAGATATTCCTGAACAATCACGAATCCATCACGGGTCAGGGTTTCGACAATCTGGTTGAGGTTTGACATATCATCTTTTTTCACCAGAAAGACGCCCTGCCCGCCTGAACCTTGTAAGGGTTTAAGCACGACGTTGCCACCGTATTCTTTGGCAAAAGATCTGATTTCGTTGCGGTCACGGCTTATGAGCGTTGCAGGTCGAACTTCTTCGGGAAAAGCCTGAAAGTACATCTTATTCGTGGCTTTTGCCAAACCGTTCGGGTCATTCAGCACGATGACACCATTGTTCATAGCCATCCGGCTAAAAATAATACCTGCTGACATTGCCCAGGGGCGTTTGGTCGTATCTTCCGACGGATCATTCCTTAACATCAGGATGTCCAGATCATCGACGGTAATGCGTTCCTCTTTGCCTTTTGCGCCCTGTAATTCGTTCAGATAAATTTCTTCGGACTTGTAATTCTTGCGGCTCACAGTCCGGGCACGGGCGCGAACCGTGTCCCTGGCATCGTATTCTAAATCGCCGACACCCATCACCCAGACTTCATGCCCCTGATTGACCGCGGCCATGCCAAGGCGTGTTGTGGTATATCCTTTACCTTCGGTGGCTATATTGTTAACAACAAAACCGATTTTCATTTGTTTTCTCTTTCTATTAAATCAATAACGGATAATGTGTGGCTTAAACGCTCCAGCCGTGCGACGGTTTTGGGAGCATTCAGAAACTGAGGGAGCAGCTTGGGCGCCTGAAGAACCTCTCGCCTTTGCAATTCCTCGATAATCGGAACATGATTGATGGCAATCTTGCCGATAAAGAACAGATCGCCCAGCGAATTGTTTTGCAGATAACGCATTAGCTGAATAAGGCCACGCAGATACACGGCATCTTTTGTCAGCCCACCCGCCCGATAAATACGCATCACGATGTTAAACGCTGTACGTTGTTTGAAGCGATAAGTGTCTGCAAGCAAACGAAACGTATCAATAAAAGTCGCTCCATCAATCAGGCTGTCGGCAGCGATAACCCGTGCCGCCAGCAGACGTAACCTCGGCTTACTCAATCCCCCGACCAGATACTCGGCAAGCACAGCCAGTCCTTCCTGTAATTCTTCATAGCCTGCCAGCCCGGAAGATAGTAATTTAAATGGCTGCGCCTGACCATTAAAATATGTCACAATATGCGTGCCCACCTCATGACTGATGAGCGCTTCTGCACGGCTCTCCGGAATCCGAACCGTATCGCCAACCAGCAGATTACCGTGAGATACCATCAGCCCGGTAATGTTGCTTTGCAGATGAACCTCTGCGCTAAAATCAGGACAGATTTGTCGATATTCTTCGATTCGGGAACGCGCAATCTTTACAAATTCAGGGGCGGTCAGGGTTTTGCCACCATTATTTTCCCGGCTATGGTATGAAATCGTTTCGAGCAATTGTCTTGCGGATGCAATCAGCCCTTTATCCATATGCCCATAGAGCTGCATACTGCCGTACAGAAATTTGTCGCTATTCATGTTCCCAAGCATCGAAATCTGGATGTCAAGTTCTTTGCGTTTCTCGCGGAATATATGTTGCAGCGTCGGATCTTCAACACGCTCAATATGGATGTTCCAGAGCTGGCGCTTGAGCAAGGCCGGATCGACGGCGCGTGGACGATACTGAAATATCGGCAATTGCTCGAAGCGTTGCCGCTTAAACCTTGTCCACGCTTTATGGGCATTTACAGGTGTGACCTGAAGCAGGAAATCAAAGCTATCCCCAATCTCTGCTAATTGCCTGTCGATTGTCCAGACCGCCTTGACCATCGCATGGCGACCCAGCATCTGATAGTGGGCTGGGCGATATTTCGTCTGCGTATGGGAAAAGGTGAAAAATGTTTGTTGTAAAGCCCGATTAAATTCGCGCATCAGGGATTGATGAATAAGCGGTAGAATTTCATCTGTTGCTGCATGTCGATAGATCGAGCGCACTCTGATACCAATGGTGGCACAACCCAGTTCCTGAGCCATAGCTTCAGATAATAATGGCACCATACGCGGTGGATAGGGTCTGTTGGTATTAACGATCTTTACGGCTGACTTTTCATGATGAATCTCTATGGCGCTTAATTCTTTTTCAAGAACTTCCACAGTATCCGTAATCTGAGCCTGTTTAGGAAGCATGATGCTAAAGGCGGGGCGCAGGAAAACAGGGTCAGTAACATCTACTGGGCCAGCTTCCGGTTCAGACCATATTTCGACAATCAGGAAACTGCCAAAGGCACTAGCCATCGTTTGCACGGTGTTTTCGACAAGTTGTGAAAGCCCGTAAGCCAGTGGCTTTTGCCCTGATGCGGTCAGATAAGCCGGCTGTCCAGTAATAAGACCTTCCGTGCCTTCATCGTGGCGATTGACAGGTTGCCGATAAACACACAAAAATGGTAACTGACGGTCGATATGAATACGACCCCATTGCGGCAGGTTGCGCCTTACTCGCTTGTTTTCGTTCAGGCGTAAAACAATCTGCCTGATGGACTGCTCCGAAAGTGGATTCCTGGAAATCACAGGCTCAGATTGTTTTCAAGGTTTGTAAAACACCGGCTGTGGTGGATTGCAAACCTTGTCGAATAGCTTCAACCTGGACCTCATCTGGAATGCCTGTCCACTCATCCATGAAAAACTTCTTAAACTCGATCGACAATACACAACCCGACTCTGGAAAATGCTCATGCGTCCAGCGGGCGAACTGACCCCCGCGAAATTTGATGTTCTCGCGGACATCCAGTTGTCGTCCTAAAAAGTTGAAGTCACTCAGATCTTTGATAAAGCAGTCGACGATTGTTCCCCAGCGTTCACGATCCAGCGTACCAGTACCAATATTGACCTCTGGATTAGCTTCTGCATCGGCTGGTGCGCCTCCAGCTCCATCACGGCGATGATTATAGGTATGTAAATCATAGACAACAAAATGCCCGAAGCGGCGCTCAAGTTCAGTGAATACGCGATGGGTTTCTGCATAAAAAGCATCATAATTGGCTAATGACTGCTCAACCATCGCAGCCGAGGGTGTCTCTTTCCAGACGTGTAAACCCCAGGCATCCTCTGGTTGGATGTAAACCGCTTTCTCTCTGGGTCGGTTAAGATCAACCTCAAAGCGCGAGTGCGTACCAATGAGACGATTATCACTCACCTGCGTCCAGATCGCGGTGAATGGATCTTCTTCTCGCAGCCGTTCTTCATCGTTTAAGGCCATGACTTTCGCCACATCCGGGCGGAGAATATGCCCATCATGAATGGCGGTTGCAATCAGAGGGCTATTTCCCTCGACTTTTTGCCATATTTGTTCCACAGTTTAACCTTCCAGGATTTTATCCTCTACTTGTCTGTGTTACGGTTTCTATGCGCTTTAATTCGTTCAGATGCTGAATTAAATTTCTGGTTTGGAGATAGTCGTGCAAACTGGATGGATCGCCATAATGAAGATGATCCAGCGCGAATATTTCGCCTGGTCGGCCTTCATCCGGATAGACATCAGGGTATTAAAAAATTTATATTTCTATGACACGTCATCAACTACAAGCAGTGGTGCATTCGCATCAATTGATTGCTCTGGATAATCCGTGGTTTGGATATCCGAGATCATATCTGGGGCATCGAACCCCTTCAGTATACCCTACCGCGCTTACCTTTGCTTAAAGTGGCTTTTCTGCATGTTGCCCAATGCAAAACTTATTCCTCGATAAAACGCCCCCGCAGCCGGGAAATGAGATGATCCGTGACACCGCAGGCTCGCAGGTAACACGGAACATCCTCATAATTTGCCCGCAGATAATGCAGCATTTTAAATATGGTTTCTGGCTCGGATGCGGCCTGATGCTCAAACTGCACCATATCACGTCCATGCTGTAAGGCATATGCGCGCCATTCCTCAATCAGATGGCTGATCTGCTGGCTGCTGAGACTGTAATCCAGCGCAACAGGCTTATCAGGGACATCGACACTACTCAACAATAAAGCGGCAATAATCCCCGTCCTGTCTTTTCCGGCATGACAATGAAACACGACTGCGGATTCACTTTCCGCGAGTGCTGTGAAAATCGCACCAATTTGCGTTTTACAGCGTTCCAGATACTGGATATACAGATCATGCAGCTGAATGTATTGCTCGCTCTCGGATTGCCATGATTTATCATTGGACAGCGCATCCCCGATCAAGGGGAGGTTGCGATAAGATACATCAGTCGATTTTGCAAACACATTCGGGTAATGCTCGGCTTCCCATTCATCCCGTATATCAATCACGGTTTTCACGCCATACTGAGTCAATTGCCGTTCAGATTCCGGTGGGATTTTATCTAAATTACCAGCGCGTATGAAGACATGCTGTCGGGTAGATCTGTTATCAGCTGTTCGATATCCACCGAGATCAC
>JBBSQD010000302.1:0-7369 GCA_038258185.1 Aggregatilineales bacterium
AATCGTGGCGTTACGTTCCAGTCGCACACTGACCGGCCCCAGCGCCCGTAAGCTGATGGCATCCCCGGCCTGTCCCGTAAACTGCCAGCGATCCACCTGACTGGTGTTAACGAGTGTGCCATTCACCGCCTGCCAGAATTCCAGCGGACGAATCGGCACCGGAGTCAGGGTCGGTTCCAGCGTGGGCAAGACCGCCAGGGTGGGCAGTTCAGTGTCGGATGATGGGCTGCATGCCCCCAGAATAATCAGTGTAACCAACAGGAAAAGGCTGTATTTAATCATGAAACTCGCTGATAATAACCGGATAGGGGGCAACGTTGCCGCTTATTATAGTTGGACTTATCCCGATTGAAAAACGGCCCTCTCAGCGAAAATTTAGTATAATCGATTCATCATGACTGAGAAAACACGTCCCGCACTGCAAACACCCTCGCCTGACATCCATATTCGCCCCGTACGTCTATCGGATGTCGAAGCGCTGCGCCAGACGATCTGGCCGGAGCGCTCCGCCGATAACATCTATCGCTTTATTGCCCGCATCCGCCAGACCGCTGGTCAGGGACGCGGCATCGGCATTGTCGCTTTCGAGGATGAGCATATTCTGGGATATGGTCAGTTAACTTTATGGCCGCGCTGTGCTGAAATCAGTGATCTGATTGTCACAGCGGAACAGCGCGGACGCGGTATCGGCACGGCGCTGATTCAGTTTCTCAGCCGTTCCGCCTGCGAGATGCATGCCGAGTGTGTGGATATTGGCGCGGCGCTCAGTAATCCGGGCGCGGTGGCGTTGTATCGCAGGCTGGGCTTTAAGGACAGCACCACCCAGACGATGAATCTGGGCAATGGTGATGAACCCGTATTGTATCTGCGCCTCAAACTGCGGCGTTAGTGATTTATGACTTTGGCGGCACGTATGGCCGGTGCCGCGGGGCTCCACGCGAACCAGTCTGGAAATGCCCGCGTCAGTCGTGGCAGGCCATCAATTTCAATTGCCATAGTATCAATTGCCTCATGATAATCCATGCGCCCCAGCCACACCTGAAAAAATGTTGACAGATCGGCATGAACCAGCAGATTGATCTCGTAGCCGGGATCCGTCAGGCACAGAGTAACATCTTTCTGTGATAATATTAGCCAATAGGTTTCCGACTTTGCGCCATAAAACTCGAACTGTATGATAACTCGGTCTGGTGGCAAAGACTCCATGCGAACCCGTTTATGAATCCACCACATCAGCAGCAGAGGATCAAGCTGCTCTGGCGTAGGATCACCAAAAGCCCAGTTTGCTCCCCAAATGCTTAAGGCATTAATCACGTCGTAAAGTTCCTGACCGGATTGCGTGAGATGATATTCAGTCGTCTGACGTCCAGAGTCGCAGATCTGCTTTTCAATCACGCCAGCTTCCTGTAATTGATGCAAACGTTTTGCCAGCATTGCGCGCGATATGCCCGGCAAGCCGCGTTGCAGGTCATTGAAATGCTGAGTCCCGGTCAGCATGTCTCGAATAATAAGTAACGTCCAGCGATCGCCAATGAGTTCCAGCGCCTGTGCCACCGGGCAATATTGTCCATATTTCGACATTTCCATCCTCCTTTATCGACCACAACCAGTTTACTTTTTGAACTAGTCGTGCGCAAACACCTGTCATAGGGTAGAAGCGGAGTTAGTCGAAAAGGAACTTCTATATGGAAAATACCGACAAGGGACAGGTTAATACCAGTGCCGCCGAAATATATGAAGAATTTTTTATCCCGGCTTTATTTGAGGAATGGCCAGAGCGGGTGATGGATGTCGCTCACATCCAGACAGGCCAGCGAGTGCTTGATGTCGCCTGTGGTACCGGCGTTCTGACGCGCTCACTTGCTAAACGGGTTGGCTCTACAGGATCAGAAATCGGTCTGGATATCAATGTAGGTATGCTGGCAGTTGCTAAATGTAAAGCCCCACAGATTGAATGGCGACAGGGTCAGGCGGTAAATTTGCCCTTTAATGACGCTGAATTTGATGCGGTTGTCAGCCAGTTTGGCTTGATGTTTTTCGAGGATCGGCAAGCCGCCATCCGGGAAATGTCGCGAGTCTTAAAGCTAGGTGGCAATCTGGCGGTTGCGGTCTGGGATTCACTGGATCATACACCCGGTTATGCAGCAATGGTGGGTCTTTTGCAAAAGCTGTTTGGGGATGCAGTCGCCAATGGATTACGCGCCCCCTATATTTTAGGTGAGACTGAGCAACTACAGGTGTTGTTCAATATGAATTCACTCTCTAATGTGGTGATCAAAACCTATGAAGGTACGGCGCGTTTTCCTTCCATCGAAGCCTGGGTCTACACCGATATCAAAGGGTGGGTTTTGGCGGATACGCTCGATGAACAGCAGATTGAGCTGCTGCTTAAAGAAGCAAAGCACGATCTGGCGCAGTTTGTCACGGCTGACGGATCGGTGGTGTTCAAAGCCCCTGCGCATATTGTCTCTGCACAGAAGTCCTGATAGCCTTTCTGCGTCTGCAAATTCGGATGTGAAGCAGTCTCTTGTACTAAGCGACTGCTTTTTAACACAATTCAGATGCAATTTCTTCGCAAACCATAGAATTAATCTTGAATAGCCAACGCCCGTCTGCTAAAATGCTCTCTGGTTTAACAAACTCGTTAAACCCAAATTCACATACCTGGACTTTGGCGCGTGTTGTCCCCTGGGATTAGCGTCGGAGAGTGAACGGTATGATCGCCTAAACACAGTATTCAGGAGTATAACTTACACTATGCCTTCTCCAGTGAGCATGAAGGCGCTTCTTGAGACGGGTGTTCACTTCGGCCATCGCACGCCCAAGTGGAACCCCAAAATGAAGCCCTATATCTTTGCCGAACGCAACGGCATCCACATTATCGACCTGCAACAAACCATTGTAAATCTGAACGAATATTACGATCTGATCCGTGATATGGTGGCCGATGGCGGCACCGTCCTGTTTGTCGGCACCAAACGCCAGGCACAGGAAACAGTCGCCCGTGAATCTGGTCGCTGCCACATGCCCTACGTCAATCACCGCTGGCTGGGTGGCACGCTCACCAACTGGCGCACCATTCGTGATCGTATCGAAACCCTGAAGAAGCTGGAACGCCGTCGTGATGAAGGCGAATTTGATCTGCTGTCGAAGAAAGAAACACTCATTCTCAACCGCAAGATCGAGAAGTTGCAGCTTCGCCTGGGCGGTATCCGCGACATGAAAAAGCTGCCGGAGATGATTATCATCGTTGACACCGTGCGCGAAGCTACCGCTGTCAAGGAAGCTAACACGCTGAAAATTCCGGTGCTGGCGCTGGCAGATACCAACTCAGACCCGGACAACATTGATTATGTGATCCCGGCCAATGATGATGCCGTCCGCGCCATCAAGCTGCTGGTCAGTGCATTGGCAGAAGCCGTACTCGAAGGTCAGGCCATGCGCAAGGCCGATGATTACGACGGCGACGATGCCGACATGTCAGATTTCGCTGACTATGATTACGAGAATGAGGAAGAAGACGACGAACAGTATCTGGGCGCTTCCACGCTGGCAAAACTGCGTGATGCCACCCTGTTCGAAGATGATGACGACGACGAATAAGAGGTAACGATGGCAATTACTGCACAAATGGTAAAAGACTTACGCGAAGCAACCGGGGCTGGTCCGCTGGACTGCAAAAAAGCCCTGGAAGCCAATGATGGCGATATCAACAAGGCCATTGAATTCCTGCGTGAGAAGGGTCTGGCCCGCGCCGCGAAGAAACTCAGCGCTGGCCGTGCCATGAACGAGGGTGTGATCCAGGTCTACTCCCACCACAACAAGCGCCTGGGCGTGATGGTGGAAATTAACTGCGAAACAGACTTCGTGGCTAACACCGATAAATTTCAGGCATTCTCGCGCAATGTTGCCCTGCACATTGCGAATCTCGCCCCGGAATTCGTCAAACGTGATGACGTGCCGGATGCGGTGATCCAGGCAGAGCGCAATCTGCAACTTCGTATTCTCAAAGAAGACGAAAAGAACGCCAGTAAGCCCGACGACATTCTGGCAAAGATTGTCGAAGGCCGTATGAATAAGTTCTTCGAGGAAATCGTGCTGCTGGAACAGCCTTTCATCATGGACGATGCCAAGAGCATCAGCCAGCTTCTGGCCGAGGTTGTGGCCGAAGTGGGTGAAAGTATCGAAATTCGCCGCTTTGCCCGCTACGCGCTGGGCGAAGGCGTGACTGACGAACCCGGTGAAGATGCCTGATAGCGGACTTCTCCGCCATCCCAGGAAACACAAGAACTGCTTCAACATCAGTAACTAAGCAGAGGGATTAGCATTTGCTAATCCCTCTTTTATTGCCTGTACCCAGCCAACAGGCCGAAACTGGCAAAGCCAGACACACAAAGAGTAAATAGGGGAGCGAATATGGAAAACAATCATCATGAACTGGTCTATAAGCGCATTGTACTCAAGCTGAGCGGAGAGGCCTTAGCAGGGCCACAGGGCTTCGGGATTGATCCTGATCAGGCGGAATTGATCGCCAATAAAGTCAGGAAGATTCATCAAACCGGGGTGGAAATCGCTATTATCATCGGCGCGGGTAATCTCTGGCGCGGCATGAATGGCGTCAGCCGCGGCATGGATCAGACCACTGCCGATCACATGGGCATGATCGCCACCGTGATGAACGCTCTGGCGTTGCGCGATGCGCTCGAAAGAATGGACGTGGTCGCTCGTGTACAAACGGCTGTACCGATGAACTCAGTGGCCGAGCCGTATATCCGCCTGCGCGCGATCCGCCATCTTGAAAAAGGCCGCGTGGTCATTATCGCAGGTGGCATGGGCAATCCCTATTTCACCACCGATACGCCTGCTGCCCTGCGCGCGCTGGAAATCAAAGCCGATATCGTCATCAAGGCCACCAAGGTCAACGGCGTCTACTCCGCCGACCCCAAGAAAGACCCGACTGCCACCCGTTACGAACGCCTCACTTATCAGGATGTCATCAAGAACAAACTCAATGTCATGGACTTAACCGCGTTTACGCTGTGCGAAGAAAATGATATGCCAATTATGGTCGTCAATTTCTGGGAAAATGATGATCTCATCAAAGCGGTTTCTGGCGACCACAGCGTCGGCACACTCATCTCCTCCAGCATCGACTAAGCGCTTTCATCGCGCATCAGTCCCCAGCGGCAGGCAGTGCTTCATAGGCAAAGGTGTATGAAGCTGGGGACTGGCCGAATTGCGGCATAATCTGCAGCGCAACCGGCAGACGCTCGCCGGGGGTTAATCCCGATTCAGTCATGACATAGCGGTAGCCAATCACACGCTGATCCACATCCAGCAGCGTCAACGTTAAGCCGACGGGTGCCGTGGTCTGCGCGGAAGGGTTCACTAAAACGGCGGAAAATTCAAAGTGTCCGTTTATAAACTGATTGGCCTCCGCCTCTACAATCAGGGCGATTAGCTGATTTTGCAGAGGTGGGTTGGCAACTGCTGCTTCTAAAATCGCAGCGACACGGCTATAAGGTTGCTGGTTGGTATTGCGGAACAGCACCGAGAACGGCGCAGCCTCCCCCGGCAGCAGCAGCATCTGGTTAATGCTGGTGTAACGCTCATCCAGTATTCGCTCGTCGGCATCCGTGCTGATGAGCTGCATCCTGATGCGAATATTCCCCACGGTATACGTTTGTGTATTCACAATGCGTCCCATGCACAATACGCTGCTGACCAGTGTGACCGAGCACGTCGGCGTGTCAAGCGCTAACGGCACCAACGCGCGCAGAGTTGCTGTGGGGGTGATTCCAGTGGGCACCAGAATCTGCTGGCCGACCTGTAACCCGCGCGGATTCACATTCGGGTTATAATCGCGCAGCAGATTGACATTGACATCAAAATCCAACGCGATACCCAGCAGGGTATCCCCCGGACGCACGATATAGGCTTCGAGTCCGGCACTGGCAATCTGAGTCGCGGCAGGGAGTTCAGTTGTGGTCAGGGGTGCCAAAGGGGAGGGTGGGGGTATAGTAGGTTCTCTTAGACGAACAGTCAGGGTTATAGGGGGTAGTTCAGTGGGGGGGATGGTAGCGGCGTGTTCACTGGAGATATTGCAACCTGTTACCCAAACACTGATACAGATGAGCAGTATCAGTGGTCGCCAACCCCAGTAACCCATTCTGGTGGCTTATCCCTCTTTATCCCATAAGTGCCTGTCATTATCCCACATTATAACCGTATACCAGCGGAATACCATTAATTCTTATAGCAATTTAGAATCATTTTGTTAACCTTTATGCCAAAAGGGGGAATATGGATAACAATACTTTGGAACAACAGGTCGGCGCTCTCCTGCTGGAGCGCCAATGGACAATCAGCACAGCCGAGTCCTGCACTGGCGGCCTCATCCTCCACAAACTGACCAATATCGCCGGAAGTTCGGCTTATGTCCTGGGTGGAGTGGTGGCTTATGCGAATCAGGTCAAGCAGAATATCCTGCGGGTCAAACAGGGGACGCTTATCGCCCACGGTGCAGTCAGCGAGCAAACCGCTACAGAGATGGTACTGGGTGTGCGCGACCTGCTCAAAACCGATGTTGCGCTCAGTGTGACCGGTATCGCTGGCCCCGGTGGCGGCACAGCCAGCAAACCGGTAGGCTTAACCTATATTGGCATTGCGGGCCCCAACGATGTGCTGATTATCAAGCGCCATGTCTGGGAGGGAGATCGCATCGCCGTGAAAGAAGCCAGTGCGCAGGCCGCGCTGCAACTGGTGCTGGACACGCTGGGCTGATGAGCCAGATTTACCCCCGGCAGCCCAATCAGCGCTAAACTTATCGGATATTTACAGGTCACGAACGGGGTTTAAGATGCCTGATTTACTTGTGAAACTCTATACCCTGCCCCCGCTGGAGCCAGCCCTGGCACAGCAGGAAGCGCAGGGAATTGTCATCCGCCGGGGGTTAGCGCCAGAAAAGCACGTGGTCACCCAATGGGTGCGCCAGAATTTTAACGAACTGTGGGCCAGTGAAACCGATGTCGCCTTTGGCCACCAGCCTGTGAGCTGTTTTGTGGCGGTCGAGAATGAAAAGCTGACCGGCTTTGCCTGCCATGACACGACCAGCCGTAATTTTTTTGGCCCTACCGGCGTGGACGAAACATTACGTGGACGGGGAACCGGACGGGCTTTGCTGCTGGTATGCCTCCACGCCATGCGGGCACAGGGTTACGGTTACGCCATTATCGGCGCGGCTGGCCCAGTGGATTTTTACGCCAGATGTGTAGGGGCTATCCCCATTGAAGACTCTTCGCCGGGAGTATATCGCGGCTTATTACGGGAATAAATTTATTGATGAACGCTCAGTTACAGAAACAACAGG
>JBBSQD010000303.1:0-7357 GCA_038258185.1 Aggregatilineales bacterium
GGCATGATAACAAACCGACCGAACACGCGACCAATATTATTTTTTGTCTCCCTTTTTCTATTGGCGGTGACAGCCTGTTCATCGCAAACACCCATACTTATTTTTGTGACTCCCACCCCCGGCGCGGAGGCAGAAATACCGACCACCGTGCCGACTTCAGCGGTGGAGATGGTGACGAATACCACGGTGCCAACGGCTGAAATGCCTGGAACCGCGACCACAGAAGCGCCAGTGGCAGAAGCCAACAACACGGTGAAACCGCCCTCGACACCGATCGGGTCTATCATCGGGCCAGATTACACCCCGCCACCGCCGGACACCGCTCAGCCAACACTAACACCGACAGAACGCCCCACACGTGAACGACGCACGCAGGAACCGCCGGTTGCCACGACGGAAGCGCCAGTGATTGAGGCGACTTCTCCGGTTGACCCAGCGACTATCCCTGACCTGGACCCGGAGATGATCGGTATTCAGGTGCATTCGCTGCTGGATCAGGATGGTTGGGATCAGGTCGTGATCGATGTGGATCGACTGGGGATCGGCTGGGCGAAAGTCCAGATCGACTGGGGTCTGTTGCAGCCGAATAATGCGCAGGAAATATCGGAAGATTTCCGGCGACAGGAGTTGTATCTGGAAAGCCTGAATCAGCGGGGTATCAAAGTGCTGATCAGCGTCGCTAAGGCGCCCGGTTGGGCGCGTTCTACGGATGTCGAGTCCGGCCCGCCCGATAACCCGCAGGCGCTGGCCGATTTTATCAGCCTGATGCTGCGTGAATATGGCGACGCGATTGATGGTGTTGAAGTCTGGAATGAGCCGAATTTACGGCGCGAGTGGCAGGGTCAGCCGCTGACCGGGGCTTCTTATATGACCTATTTTGCGCCAGCTTACACGGCGATTCGTGCTTATTCGCCTGATCTGGTTATCCTGACTGGTGGCCCCGCGCCGACCAGCAACAGTGATGTGTCAGTCGATGATCGCGATTATCTGCGCCAGATGTATGCGGCAGGGCTGGCGAATTACGCTGATATTGGCGTGGGTGTGCATCCGTATGGATGGGGTAATGCGCCGGATGCCCGCTGTTGTGACATGAGGGATGTGCGCGGCTGGGACGATGACCCGCATTTCTTCTTCCTGGATACCATCGAAGAGTATCACGAGATTATGCAGTCGAATAATCACGCCGTGCAGATGTGGCCGACGGAGTTCGGTTGGGCGACGTGGGACGGTTTCCCCGGTGACGTGCCGGAAGTCTGGATGGGCTACAATGACCGCTGGTTGCAGGGTGAGTATGCGCTGCAGGCGTTCCAGTTGGGCAGTGAGCGCGATTATATCGGCCCGATGTTCCTGTGGAATCTCAATTTTGCGCAGTTACCCAGCCTGATAGAAGGCCGGGATGAACGGGCAGCTTATGGTATTGTGGTGCCGCTGGAGCCGCGTGAGCGTCCGCTGTACTGGATGCTTTACGATGCCGTACGCCCGGATGAGCAGCTTCAGCGCTACGATTAAACCTTTTGGTTGAGTACCGCCTAAGGTTCAAAACCTTAGGCTGACAAAAAGCTGGAAACCTCTAAAGAGGTTGAAATTGCTGTCTGACCTCTTCAGGGGTTACCAATTCCAGGCTGGATTGGGGTTTTGAACCCCAATTGGTGATGACAAAATGCTTAGCTTGATCCTATGGTAAATAAAAAGGCCGTTCTGTTTAAGAACGGCCTTTTTGATTCTGCGATTGGCTGAGCAGGTTAGTTCATGCTCATGCTGTCTTCGATGTTGTCCTCATCCTCGTCGTAGTCCTCATCATCGTGGTCAAGCGCACCCTGCGCTTCCAGCGAGATGTTGGGGGCGACCAGTTCGCGATCCTGATAGGTATGGAAACCCGTACCTGCGGGGATCAGCTTACCGATGATGACGTTTTCCTTCAGACCGTACAGATTATCAACCTTGCCTTCAATGGCTGCGCCTGCCAGTACCTTGATGGTGTGCTGGAAGCTGGAAGCCGACAGGAAGCTATCTGTACTGAGCGCTGCTTTGGTGATACCCAGCAAAATGGGGGCACCGGCAGCCGGATCTTTACCATCCGCCAACAGCTTCTCGTTAATATCGAGCAGCTTCAGACGGTCGATCAATTCACCGGGCAGCAGCGGGCTGTCACCGCTCTTGGTCACCTGCACCTTGGACAGCATCTTGCGGATCATGACCTCAAAATGCTTGTCAGCGATATCCACACCCTGGTTACGATACACTTCCTGTACTTCAGAAAGCAGATACGCCTGGGCGGCATCGGCCCCGAGAATACGGAGGATACGATGCGGGTTCTTGGAACCTTCAGTCAATTGCTGGCCGGGGTAAACCTGCGCCCCTTCAAAGGCATCCGGGATTAAACGGGCGATTGAAGGAATTTCGTAATCCTCTTCCTCGCGTCGCTCATAGCGGACATAGATCATATGACCTTCCATATGAACCGTTCCACCCATACGGGCGACGATACTGTTTTCGTTCTCCGTATCCGTAGATTTGATCAGGACATCACCCTGCTTGATGGTCTGTTCATCTTCGACCAGAACATCCCAACCAACCGGAATTTCATATTCTTCGTTGAAGACTTCACTGTTGATTACAGTTGCGATACGTACGCCATCACGTTTGCTCAGGCGCAGTGTACCGCCGATATCGACGATGACCGCTTCACCCTTCGGCTTCTTACGGGCTTCGAAAAGCTCTTCAACACGCGGCAGACCGCTGGTGATATCACCGCTGGCCTGGGCTGTACCACCCGTATGGAAGGTACGCAGGGTCAACTGAGTACCCGGCTCACCGATGGACTGGGCCGCCACGATACCGACTGCGGAGCCGATCTCGACCATTTCACCTGAACCCAGGTCACGACCATAGCACAGGGCGCAGATGCCGTGGATCAGGGCGCAGGTCATTGGGCTGCGGACATGCACCGCTTCGATGGTGCTGTTCTGGATGATTGTGCCGCGATCTTCATCAATCATTTCATTGCGATTGACGATCATCTCGCCCGTATCCGGGTGATAGACCGCGCTTGCCGCAGCACGTCCGATAATGCGGGCGTAAATGGTCTGACCGGCGACGTTTTCGTCGCGGCGGATCCACATACCACCATCCGTACCGCAATCGGTACGATTCACGATCACGTCCTGCGCGACATCTACCAGACGACGGGTCAGATAACCCGCATCAGCAGTACGCAGAGCCGTGTCCGCCAGACCTTTACGCGCACCATGTGTGGAAATGAAGTATTCCAATGCGGTCAGTCCCTCGCGGAAATGACTGCGGATGGGCAGGTCGATAATACGACCGGATGGGTCAGCCATCAGGCCGCGCATACCGGCTAACTGCGTGATCGGGCCGAAACCACCCTTTGTCGAGCCAGAGATCGCCATAATAGCAATCGGGCCGTAGGGGTCCAGCGCGTCACGGATTAAGTCCTGAAGCGTATCCTTGGCGTTGTTCCACTCGTCGATGGTGATCTGGTAACGCTCATCATCGGTCAGCAAACCACGACGGAAGTCACGGTCAGCACGTTCCACCACACTTTCAGCACGGGCCAGAATACCGGCACGTTCTTCAGGGATGGTGAGGTCGGACACGGCAATGGTTGTGCCGGAAACTGTCGCATAGTGGAAACCATAATTCTTGATCTGGTCAACCACTTCAGTGGTGGCTTCTGAGCCGATCTTCTGATAGCACTCTGCGACCAGATTTTGCAGGCTCTTCTTGCCCATGGTTTCCTGCACATAACGGATTTCATCCGGCAGAATACGATTGAAAATCGCACGGCCAATAGTGGTGATTTCCGGCTCATCCTGTGCGGCGTGATGATCATAGATATTGCCTAACAGAATGGGCGTATGCAGGTGTACCAGGCCGAGGTTGTACAGGTAATCGACCTCATCCATATCGACCACCATACGGCGTTCGTGGATATTGGCGATTTCCAGCACGTCCTCCATGCCATTTTTCACCATGTATTTCTTCATTTCGTAGGCATTCGCCAACATGCAGTCGACTTCGCCATCAATCACTGCCCGCACGGTACGGTCAATTGCTGATTCGAGCACTTTCTTGCGCCCGTTTTCGTTTTCTTCAGTGATATCGCTGAAGATGACAACACCTTCAATATCACGATTAAGGGCATAGTAGTAACCATTGGTACGCATGGCCAGACCCACCCGCGCATTGGGGTTTTTGAGGTCTTCCATATGACGGAAGTCATCAGCCCGGTCTTTGCGCGTGACGATTTCCACAGTCGGGTCCATCGTCAGGTAGTAGCAACCCAACACCATGTCCTTGGACGGGCCGACAATCGGCTGACCATCCGCAGGCTTGAGCAGGTTCTTGGTACTGAGCATACGCTCACGGGCTTCCTGAACGGCCTTGTCACTCAGCGGGACGTGAACGGCCATCTGGTCACCGTCAAAGTCCGCGTTAAACGCCGCGCAGACCAACGGGTGAATCTGGATCGCCTTACCTTCAACCAATTGCGGCTCGAAGGCCTGAATACCCAGACGATGGAGGGTAGGGGCACGGTTGAGCAGCACCGGGCGATCTTTAATCACTTCTTCCAGTGCTTCCCAGACTTCCGGCTTTTCACGCTCGATGATGCGCTTGGCACCCTTCACGTTACTGGCGTAATTCTGGTTCACCAGACGGCTGATCACGAATGGACGGTAAAGTTCCAGCGCCATGGTCTTGGGCAGGCCGCACTGATGCAGCTTGAGCCGGGGGCCAATGACGATGACGGAACGACCGGAATAATCCACACGCTTACCCAGCAGGTTACGACGGAAGCGACCCTTCTTGCCCTTCAGCATGTCGCTGAGGGATTTCAGTTCGCGCCGACCCCGCCGGCTGAGAGCCTTGCCGCGCTGGCTGTTGTCGATCAGGCTGTCCACAGCTTCCTGCAACATACGCTTTTCGTTACGCACGATCACATCCGGCGCACCCAGCTCCAGCAGACGCTTGAGGCGGTTGTTACGGTTGATCACACGACGATAAAGATCGTTCAGATCGCTGGTGGCAAAACGTCCACCATCCAACTGCACCATTGGGCGCAGGTCAGGCGGAATCACCGGCAGAACGGTCAGAATCATCCATTCCGGACGGTTGCTGCTCTTACGCAGACTTTCGACCACGCGCAGACGCTTGGTCGCTTTTTTCTTGCGCTGCTTGGAGCGGGTGTTACGGACTTCGTGCCACAGTTCCTTCGCCATCTTGTCGAGATCAAGCCCGAGTAAGATGTCGTGGAAAGCCTCGGCACCCATATCCGCATGGAAAACCTGCCCATAGCGGCTTTTGAGTTCACGGTAACGGGTTTCCGGCAGGAATTGCAGCACACGCAGATCCTGGAGCTCCTGACGGGCACGTTCCGCACTCTGACGGAACGCAGTCATGCGATCTGCCAGTTGAGTTTTGTGTTCTTCTACGGTGTTGGCCGCAGTATTATTGATGGCCTCGGCTTCAAAGTCGAGTTTGTTCAATTCTTCCTGCCGCATGTTTTCGATGTCGAGCTGGATTTCATTCAGATAAGCATTGGCTGTCGTCTGAATGCGGGCGATATGGTCGTTAGTGACCTGTTCACCCTTCGCAACGATCACCGCATCAGCACTTTCGAAATTGATGTCTGACGGTGCAACCTGACCGTTCAGCGCTTCGACACGTGTCTGAATATTCTGCGCTTCCTGCATGAGCTGATCACCCAGACGCGCCACTTCTTCATCGAAATGGGTGTGAATGGCGGCTACCCGGTCATCAAACGTGGTCAGAATATTATCACGTTCCTGACGGATGGCATCCATCTGTTCCTGCAGGTCACCGCCGACAGCCAGTTCTTTCTGGGCCAGTTCTTTTTCGACCCGTGCCAGCGCTTTCTGGCGGGATTCTTCATCGACTTTGGTAATGACGTACTGCGCAAAATACAGCACACGATCCAGGTTACGACGGCTGACATCCAGCAGCAGACCCAGGTAACTGGGGACGCGGCGGGTATACCAGACATGCGCAACGGGTGCGGCTAATTCAATATGCCCCATGCGCTCGCGGCGCACGGACGCGCGGGTGACTTCGACCCCGCACTTATCGCAGATAATACCGCGATAGCGGACATTTTTATACTTACCGCAGTAACACTGCCAGTCTTTGGTGGGGCCGAAGATGGCTTCACAGAAAAGACCATCCTTCTCGGGCCGCAAGCGACGATAATTAATCGTCTCGGGCTTTGTCACCTCACCGTAGGACCAGGAATGAATCTGTTCCGGCGAAGCCAGACTGATGCGAAGTGCACTAAAATCCTTCGCTTCCAAGGCGTACCCTCCTCTGCGTTAAAACTTATATAATGTTGTTGCCAAGCTGACGATAAATCAGAGTACAAGTTGTTAAAGCTATTGGTGGAGATCACTACACCCGTAAACAAATAAAAGGCTATCAGGAAGTTCCTGATGCCATTCATATTTCACGTGAGGGAGTAAGCGACCATAGACAGGTAATTATACCCGCCCGGACAATTACTGTCAAGGGAGATAGAACCTTATTTTGAGAAGATGTGGACACGATAATCTCGCTTTTTTACCGTGTATTGGAATCATGATAACCAGTTTGGCGATTTCTGTCAATTACAGCCTGTAAGAAATCATTTAAACCCGGTTAAATTTTGCGCCGTGTCCACATGCTTCCTTAACTATGTCTGAAGAACTTTCCGGTTGGCGGCTAAATTGTGCGCCATAAATTCCTCGACCTGCTGCCGTCCGCGTGTGGTGAGGGCAATGCGCTCCTCTTTGACCTCGATCCAGTTATAGGCGCGGGTGCGGGCCAACACACGCTGCGTTTGGGCGGGTGTCCAGTTCATATGCTGGTAAAGTGTGCTGACCGCCAGTTCGTCATCGGCTTCATCGGTGTGCTGATGGTTGTAGATATGCCCCAGAACCAGTTGATTGGCGAAGTTCTGGCGCTGTGCCTGTCGTCGCAGCAGCGACGAAATCAACCCATAGCGCGGTGAGCCAACCCAGGCGACAATGAAGAAGAAAAAGGCCATCATCACCATTGACGCGGAAATGGACACATTCCACTCGGTATACCCCTGCAGGCCAATGACTCCATCCAGCGCTTGCAGCAGACGGTTGACCGGCAAGCCCAGGAAACTACCGCGCGCCAGCTCATAACCGGTGACTGCCGCCAGCGTGCCTAAAATCGGGCTGCCTAATAACATCACAGCCAGCCTGTCGGTGAGCAGATACATGGTTGCTGCCGGGATGATAAAGAAGGCCACCACCAGAATCGAGCCGACGGCATCAAACGCACCCACCGCCGTCAGACTGACCAGCACCATCAGCAC
>JBBSQD010000304.1:0-7334 GCA_038258185.1 Aggregatilineales bacterium
GTGTTCATTTATAACACCGCTTTCCAGACACAGCGTTTTGGTTATGCCAGCGCCGTAGGTCTGGTATTTATGGCCATAATCATGTCGATCACGCTGGTGCAGTGGCGCTTATCGAACGAGGGGGGAAAAGGATGAACGTCGATACGGCACGCCTCAGAACCACTACGGCACTTTCGGAACAGTCTCGGGATAATCTCACAACCGGCCTGACCTGGCTTTTGCTGGTCATCGGCGCGCTGATTATGGCTTTCCCCTTATACTGGATGGTTGCCACCACCATTATGCCGCGAGAAGAGGCCTATTCCCGTGACCTGCAACTGATTCCGCAGACGGTGATTTTTGACAATTATATCAATGGCTGGAATGACAATCCCTGGCCGCAATGGTATGGGAACACAATATTCATTGTGGGGACATCAGTTGCTGGCCTGACCTTTTTCAGCCTGCTATCCGGCTTTGCGTTTGCCAAATACCAGTTCTGGGGGCGCAATGTCATGTTCCTGCTGGTTTTGAGTACCCTCATGATTCCCTTGCAGGTGTTATTGATTCCACGCTTTTTGCTGATCGCCAAGCTGGATTGGGTCAATACCTACTGGAGTGTCATCGGGCCGCATATGGCAGACCCGTTTGGGCTGTTTTTCGTCCGCCAGTTTATGCTGGACTTGCCGGATGAACTGCTGGAAGCGGCGCGGCTGGACGGGGCAAGTGAGTTCACGATCTTCCGTAAAATCGTGGTACCCCTGTCCACACCTGCCATCGCGGTTCTGGTGATTCTGGGTTTTGCCGGACGCTGGAATGCGTTTGCATGGCCGTTAGTCGCGCTGACAAGGAAGGATATGTATACCGTCCAGTTGGGCATCAATTTTATGAAAGGCTACAACTACACGGACTTCCCGGCGATTATCTCGATGGTTGTGGTGTCAGTCATCCCGATTGTCATTATTTTCCTGCTGTTTCAGCGTTATTTTATTCAGGGTATTTCCCGTACGGGTATTAAATAACCCGGCAAAAATAAGGTTTATCGCATGCAACCGAATATATTGATTTTTATGACCGATCAGGAACGCGGTGATGTCGTTCACCCTGATCATCCGTGCATTACGCCGAATGCCACCCGGCTGGCGCAGGAAGGCATCCGCTTTTCGCAGAGCTATTGTTCCTCACCGCATTGCTGTCCATCCCGCGCCACATTTATGACTGGCCTGTATCCCAGCCGCCACGGTGTCTACAACAACGTGAGCAACCCGTCGGCGATTAATCGGACGGTGTTTGAAGGCGTCACCATGTTCAGTGAACATCTGCAGGACGCCGGTTATCATCTGGCTTATACCGGCAAATGGCATGTGAGCGATACGGATAATCCGTCAGACCGTGGCTGGGAGGAATTAGAAGCCGTCCGCGCCAAAGCAGGCAGCTATATGCACACGGGCATTCAGCAATGGCAGACTCAGGATTTCGGCAATCCAACGGAAAGAGGTTATGGGCAGATTTTGCGTCCGGGCTGGAAACCGGCGCAGCTTTTCAACTCGTATCCGACCGATACCGAACATGCTTATGAATCGCATGATGATTACAAAGTGGTGAAATCCGCGCTGGACGCTCTGCCCGGGCTGGCGGCAGATGATAAGCCGTGGTGTCTGTATGTCGGCACCTTTGGCCCGCATGATGATTTTGTCGTGCCGGAACATTATGTGAATATGTATGATCTGGATGATATTCCGCTGCCGGTAAATTATGCCGACACGCTCCGCGATAAACCGGCAGTGTATCAGCGTATGCGTGATATGTACTGGTCACAGATGACGGAAGAAGAAGTGCGCGACTGTATCCGTCACTATTGGGCTTTCTGCACGATGGAAGATGAATTGTTTGGCCTGCTGCTGGATAAGCTGGAAGAACTGGGGCAGGTGGAGAACACACTGGTCTTGTTCGTCAGTGATCATGGAGAATACTGCGGATCACATGGCCTGTATTGCAAAGGCATTCCGTCTTTCCGTGAAGCCTATCATGTTCCGACGATTATCCGTTATCCCAATGGCATTAAAAACCCGGGACGCGAAGAAAATGCGTTTGTCTCGCTGGCGGACTTTGCGCCGACATTTATGGATGTCGCCAATGCCGACATGCCGGATGATCTGACCGGTCGCAGTCTGACGCCATTCTTTGAAAATGAGGCGCCATCGGACTGGCGCGAGACGCTGTTTACTCAATGCAATGGGGTTGAATTGTATTACTCGCAGCGCTCGGTGATGACGCGTGATTACAAATACGTCTATAACGGCTTTGATTGGGACGAACTGTATGATTTGCAGAACGACCCGCATGAAATGATCAATCTGGCTAAAGACCCGCACTACGACGAGATCAAACATGAACTGGTGCGCCAGATGTGGCGTTTTGCAGCGGCGCAGAATGATGAACTGATCATGAACCCGTACTACACGGTAGCGCTTGCACCGTGGGGGCCAGCGGACGCGCTGAAATAGGGCTGTTGGCAGCTAATTCACTAACGCGGTGTGATTATTCGTCATACCGGCATGCTTTTGCGGCAATCGCTCCGGCATACATTGACGATAGGCGGTCTGGTACGCTAGAATGGCCTGCATGATAAACAACCTACTTGAGTACGTAAGGCTATGAAGTATTATTTGTACACTCTGGGCTGCCAGATGAATGAAGCCGACTCCCAGCGGCTGGCGTCTGAGCTGGAACGCATGGGGCATCGTGCAGCCGGTGAACCCGATGAAGCTGATATTTATGTCGTTAATACCTGTGTGGTGCGGCAAAGCGCTGAAGATAAAGCGATGGCGCGTCTGTTGCAGCTTGCGCAGATTAAGAAAGAACAGCCGGGTAAAGTGATCGGCGTGATGGGCTGCATGGTCGGTGTACGTGACCCGCTGTCACTGCGCAAGAAACTGCCGTTTGTCGATGTGTTTATGCCACCGTCCGAAGCGGCGCCGATGATCAATTTCCTGCGGGATAATTCGCTGGAAGCGGAAGCCGTCATCGAGGAAAACGAGGCACGCGCCCAGCGCGATGCGCTTCAGGATGGCGATTTAATCCTGCCGACGCACGAGCAGGGTAAGCTCATCAGTGCCCATGTGCCGATTGTCTATGGTTGCTCGCATGCGTGCAGCTTCTGCGTGATTCCGTTCCGGCGGGGTGTGGAGCGCAGCCGCAGTGTCGGTGAGATTGTCGCCCACGTCCGCAGCCTCGCGTTGCAGGGTGTCAAAGAAGTGACGCTGCTGGGGCAGATCGTGGATCGTTATGGCAAGGACATCGAAGATGGCCCCGATCTGGCCGATCTGCTGCGCGTGATCCATTCCGTGGCGGAAGAAACTGGCCTGGAGCGGATTCGCTTCCTGACAAGCCATCCCAACTGGATGACCGACAAACTGCTGGATACCGTCGCTGAGTTGCCCCGTGTCATGCCGCATATCGAAGTGCCGGTTCAGGCCGGGGACGACGAAGTGCTGCGGCGTATGAAACGCGGTTACACGGTGGATCAGTATCGCAAGCTGGTCGCCAATATCCGTGCGCGTATTCCGGATGTCGCTATCCATACCGATATCATTGTGGGCTTCTCTGGTGAAACCGAGGCGCAGTTCCAGCAAACCTATGATTTACTGGCCGAACTGCGGCTGGATAAGGTGCATCTGGCGCGTTACAGCCCGCGTCCCAAAACAGTGAGCGAGCGGACGATGGAAGACGATGTACCCGAAGAGGAGAAAAAGCGCCGCCATCAGCTCATTGATAACCTGCAGGAAGAAATTCTGGCAGAAAGCAATCAGAAATATCTGGGGATGACCGTGCCTGTGCTGGTTGAAAATCAGCATAAAGGCAAATGGCGCGGACGTACCCCGCAAAACAAGCTGGTCTTTTTTGCCGACGAGGCCGACTGGCGCGGTAAAATCGCCCAGGTTGAAATTACCTGGACAGGCCCGTGGAGTATGCAGGGGCGGCTACCAATCGCAGAGCACCATTACGATTCTGATATATTGATCATCAATTGATTTATTCTTCAAGCATAAGTCGCAAGCCTTGTGCTAGAATTAAGTTTATCAGTTGGGACTTAACAGCTTTTTGTCGTATACTGATAAACGCAGTATATTGAACCTGAATTGAATAGGCGCTAAAAAAGCAACCTGCGGTTGGCTTTACTTACCGATTGGAGGACCAGGCACAATGCCACGTGAGAAGAGCGGATATTACTATCCGAATAAGTTTGCCCGTATTACCATTGAAGCAATGGAAGAAATTATGGGTAAGAATGGCTTGAATGCTATTCTGAACTTGGCCGGGTTAGAGAATCTTATTGATAACTACCCTCCGGATAATCTGGAAAAAGGGTTTGATTTTGCTGACTATACGTCGCTCAATGTGGCGCTGGAGGAAATGTACGGGCCGCGCGGTGGCCGTGGTCTGGCATTGCGTGCCGGACGAGCGACTTTTGCCCAGGGTTTGCGAGCCTTTGGGGCGCTGGCAGGTGTCGGCGACCTTGCGTTTAAGGTACTCCCTTTAAGCGCCAAGCTCAAAGTGGGTGTGCCAGCAATGGCGAACATCTTCTCGCAGTTTTCCGATCAGATCTCGAATGTGTATGAAGAAGGCAATGACCGCATCATCTACACCATCGAGCAGCGTTGCCCCATGTGCTGGCAGCGGACTTCGGACAAACCCGTGTGTTACGTAGGTCAGGGTTTGCTCCAGGAAGGCCTGCGCTGGGTATCTGGCGGACATGAGTTCAAGGTCGATATGACGACTTGCATTGGTAAAGGCGATGACATGTCCCGCTATGTGATTTACAAAGAGCCTATTGGTTAGATCGTGACCCCGGTTAGAACCTTTATGAAGCCCCAATCAGCACGCCTGTTGGGGCTTGTTTCGTTGTAGCGCAGGCTGGCAGGTGGGTACATGCAGGATAAGCGTGCGTTGTCCTGAAATAGGGCTAATGCTAGAATGCTATAAACTGACCCATCTTTTCATTTAAGGACAGTATGATGCGTTATTCGAATGTACTAATCATGATTCTGGCCGCGCTGCTCTTAAGCGCCTGTAATTTAAGCCGTGACTCGCAAACGGATGAATCTCTGGTGACGGCCACTGGCGATGCCAGCAACGGCAGCAAACCAATCGTTACGATTTCTTCACCGGAGTCGGGCGAGGAAGTCGTCATCAACGATGATGTGTTTGTGAGTGCGACAGCCACCGATTCCGTCGGTGTGACCGAAGTTCAGCTGATCGTGAATAATCAGATTGTCAAACGCGTTTTCTCTGAATCCGTGTCTGGCGATAAATCCATGAATGTCCTGCTGGACTATAAGCCCACGGCTGCCGGGGAAATTACGCTTCAGGTCATTGCCCGACGCGGATCGGTCGCCAGTGATCCGGCAGAACTTGAGTTGACCGTACGTGCGAATCAGGCACAGGTCACCGCGACACTGGTACCCGCGACGAATGCGCCGGTGATCGACCCCAATGACCCGACGTGTCGCGCTCTGGTAAACACCAGCCTGCGTCTGCGCAGCGGCCCCAGTACCAATACCGGCATTATCACCGTCCTGCCGAGTGGCGCTGTGGTACCGATTAATGGACGTCTGGGGGATAACTCCTGGTGGCAGGTGCGTTATAACTCCAATATCGGCTGGGTTGCGGCTGAGTTCACAACCATCTACGGGTTATGTAATGGTGTGCCGGTCGTGTCTTCGCCCGTGCCGCCGACCCAACGTCCACCCAACACGCCCGTACCGTTCCCGACAGCCACCAATGTCCCACCGGCAACCTTTACACCTGTCCCGACTGATCTGATCATTACGCGCATTACCGGGCCAGAAAATGTGACTATCCCGTCAGGTGAGGGCACCACCACTGTGAATTATTCGGTGGAGATTTCCAATATCGGTGGGACACGCAGCGGACAGTTCAGCAATACTATGACGATTTTGCCGGGTGGTTCTCCGCTCGACCTGGGTGTGGTGGGGAATTTGCGCTCCAATGAAACCGTGTTGTTATCGATTGACATCACTTTTAGCACGACGGGTGATTTTATCCTGCGCGCTCAGGCCGACTCCGGTAATCAGGTCACGGAATTGACCGAAGTCAATAACACAGGGACGCTGAACGTGCAGGTGGGGCAAGCCCCTGACGAGCTCACAAGTGAGTAGGGTTAATATTTTATAACCATTTACTGGCGGCTTATGCCTGATAAGCCGCCTTTTCTTTGTTGCCTGAAATTTCATGCCGCTATACAATGGAATAATGACGATAAATGTACTGATCATTAACCGGCAACTGGTGTTTGCAGTCACTATCAAACAGGCGTTGGAACAAACCGGCCTTTTTGATGTGCATGCGTTTACGACCGCGGATTCCGCGCTGGATTACCTGCGTGAAAATCAGCATGATGTGGCGCTGGTTGACTTTGACCTGTCCGGGCGCGATTTGCTGCGCGGCCTGCGGATGATTCAGCCGGATATTGGCCTGATTATCAGCCCTGTGCAGCCCGATGCCGACCAATTGCAACGGACATTTAATTTTCAGGGCATGGTGGACATGCCGTTCACTGCCCGTGAGATTATCCCCTATATTGACCATGCAGCGGCTAACCGTCCACAGCTATTCACAGATGAGACTCAGTCGCTGGCCGACACGGATAATCAGCCCTCCACCCAAACGCGTTCGTTGCCTGACGATGATAACCCGAAGCGTTTGCCCAAAACCCAACGCAGCACCAAAGCGCCACGGCGCGCTTTTAATGAGCCCGAAAACCCTGATGCTTCTCGCCGAAAAACAGACCCCTTGAAGGCGCTGGATGATTTCTTCGCCAACAGCGCTTCAATGGATGCGCAGTTCGATGAAGAGGAAAGCCAGCCACCCGTTGACCTGCCGGAATTTTCCAGTTGGGACAGCGTGATGGAGGATGAAGCTCCCTCAGAAATATTTGAGCCGCCGGTTAACGATCAGGATACACCGTCCGTTCCAGAGGTCGACTCCAACGCGGTACGGCAGTATCTGGCGACGAACCCGGAAAATAATGTTGAATTTGGGGATCTGCTGAGCGATATTGACTCAGCATCCGTGCAGGAATCCAGACCCAGTACGGATAAGAATAAAGACCTTAACAGCTTCGCCAGTCTGGTGAACTCGATGAAGGTGGAAGGGACGCATACCCCGCTGCCGGATCGGCATCAGCAGTTTATCGAGTTTATTTTAACCGGTGGCATGGATATGCTTTTAGGTGAGATCGAAAAAGCCAAAACCGGGCCATTGGAGGAAGGCGAAGAAGCCGAGGAAGACTCGCAGCCCTCAAGCGTGTTTGAAAAACTGGCCGCTGAAGA
>JBBSQD010000305.1:0-7304 GCA_038258185.1 Aggregatilineales bacterium
AATGACCGTGGATGTCAATCCGCTGGTAGCAAAAGGTTATGAGCAGGGCGTGTTGATCGTGACTGCGGGTGAAAACGTGATGCGTTTTGTGCCGCCACTGATTATCGAGAAACAACACGTGGATGAATTGATCGAGAAATTAACGGTTATGCTGGGAGAGATGACAGGTGGCTGAGATACAAACAGTCGTTGAAGGATTACAGGGCTTCAAAGTTTCTGGTGTGCATTGTGGCCTGAAGAAAGATGGCATTCTGGATTTCGCGCTGGTGGTAAGTGATCGTCCGGCAGTAACTGGAGGCGTGTTTACAACCAATCATGTGAAAGCCGCCTGTGTGCTGGCAGATATGGAAAAGCTGGCGAACAATGCCAGCGGAATTCGTGCGGTGGCGATTAACACGCGCTGTGCCAACGCGTGTACTGGCGAGAAGGGCATCGAAAATGCGCATGCGATGGCGCAATATGTGGCTGAAGCCCTGAACTGCCGTGCTGATGAAGTGCTGGTGCTGTCTACCGGCGTGATTGGCACACAACTGCCGATGGATAAAATCCGTTATGGTGCGGATTGTGCCGCGGAGTCACTCGGTGATGATTGGGCATCAGCCGCAGCGGCGATTATGACCACTGATACGCGTCCGAAACAGGCTTTCGTGGAGATCACTACCGCCAGCGGTGAAACTTATCGTATCGCTGGTATCAGCAAAGGTGCGGGGATGATCGCGCCGAATATGGCGACCATGCTGGGTATCATCGTGACGGATGCCATAGTAGCTGACCCGCAGAGCGCTCTTAGCACGGCTTCAGAAAGCAGCTTTAATCGCATCGTAGTCGATGGCGATATGAGCACAAATGATACTGTTTTTCTGCTGGCGAATGGTGCAAGCAGCACTGCGCTGAAAACGGATGAAGATCAGGCTCAATTCCAGGAAGCGTTGAACGCAGTCTGTAAGAAGCTGGCTCAGGATATTGTGCGCGACGGTGAAGGCGTGACGAAATTTATCACCATTCATATTACTGGCGCGCCGGATGCGACTGCCGCCCGTTTAATCGCCAATACGATTGCCACATCACCGCTGGTCAAAACCGCTTTCTACGGCAATGATGCCAATTGGGGGCGGATTATGGCGGCAGCAGGCCGAGCTGGGGTTGACCTTGATCAGTTCAAGCTGAATTTGTGGTTTTCCGCGGGTGAATCACTGGATAATCCGCTGCAATTGGTAGAAAATGGGCTGCCAACAGGCTATAGTGAGCAGCAGGCTACTGCTATTGTCAGCGAGGCCAGTGTGAGTATTCATCTGGACTGCGGCATAGGCAGTGGAGAAGCCGTCATCTGGACATGTGATCTCAGTCATGATTATGTGTCGATCAACGGTGATTATCGTTCGTAAGTGGAATAAAGAGGCGCACCAGGGTGCGCCTCTATCATGATGTGGGGATGAGATGCAGGGATTATTAGCCTTAGAGGACGGACGCACATTCAGTGGTGTCGGTTTTGGTGTGGAAGGGGTACAGGCCGGTGAGGTGGTTTTTAACACCTCAATGACGGGTTATCAGGAAATTCTGACGGACCCCTCTTATTACAAGCAGATCGTGACGATGACCGTGCCGCATGTGGGCAACACCGGGGTAAACCTGGAGGATGTGGAGTCGGAGCGTGTGTGGGTGTCGGGGTTTGTGGTGCGCTCGTTAAGTCCGGTGGTCAGCAACTGGCGTGAAAGCGGCACCCTGGATGAATACCTGAAAGCTCAGGGCATTATCGGGCTTTCGGAAGTGGCGACCCGTTCATTGGTGCGGCATATCCGCTCAAAAGGGGTGATGCGTGCCGTGGTCGCTCATGGCGAAATGGCAAATGATCCAGCGGCTTTGATCGAGATGGCACGGTCATCCATGGATATGTCCGGCGCTAATCTGGTGGACGAGGTGACCTGCTCGGAGCCTTATAACTGGAATGAGGGCAGTGACGCGCAATGGTATCAGGGCCCACCGCATGAGATGGATGGGCCGCTCATTGTCGCCTACGATTTTGGCATCAAGCAGAATATTCTGCGGATGTTTACTGATCGTGGCTTGCGAGTCACCATTGTGCCGTCGCACATGACGGCTGAGGCTGTGCTGGCGTTGAAGCCAGCGGGAGTCTTCCTGAGTAATGGCCCCGGCGACCCGGCGGCAGTGAGGTATGCGGTTGATAATGTGCGCAATTTGCTGGGTAAAACACCCGTTTTCGGAATTTGCCTGGGGCATCAGATATTGGGTCTGGCTTTGGGTGGTAAAACCGAAAAGATGCGTTTTGGGCATCGTGGTGGCAACCAGCCGGTGAAGAATTTGCTAACGGGCGCGGTTGAGATCAGCAGCCACAATCACGGTTTCGCTGTGACAGCAGACAGCGACTTGAACGGTGCGGAAATTACGCACATCAACCTGAATGATCACACGGTTGAAGGTCTGCGGCAGGTGGATATGGGGGTGTTCAGCGTGCAGTATCACCCTGAAGCTTCACCCGGCCCGCATGACTCGCTGTACCTGTTTGATGAGTTTGTCGATCGGGTGAAAAGCGAGCGTCAGCCCACGCACAGTTGAGATTTGTATAGTCCTGTAGTTCGTTAATGGGGAAAACTGATCATGGCTATTGTTGAAGAAGTAAAGACCATTGTTCGTTTGCTCATGATACGCCCGATTACCGAAGCTGTTGCGCTGCAAATTAACTCCACAGAAGGCTTTGAATATCTTGAGATTGAAGATGGTGCCTGGGTGGGGTTTGACGAGGATGAGTATATGAGTGGCGAAGAGCATGGTTGGCTGGAGACCCTTATTCTCAATGCGTTGACCAACTGGGTTCTGGCCCACCGTAATGGCCGGGTTTACCTAGGTGACACAAGTTTTGTGATGGACGGTACGCCAGATGATATTCGCCTGAAACGCCGTCCGGATGTCGCGTTTATGCGAGGTGAACATGTCAAACCCACCAAAGGCTATATCTATGCCGCGCCTGATTTGGCGGTTGAGGTGATTTCACCCAGCGAACGTCCGGCGCAGATCCGTAAAAAGCTGCATGAATATCTTGAACATGGCGTGCAACAGGTCTGGCAGGTTTACCCGGATACGCAGGAAATTGTTGTGCATTTCCCGGATGGTACGGCCAGAACTTATCGGGTGGGTGACATGTTGACAGGTGGAGAATTGCTGCCGGACTTCGAGTTGGATGTGGCAGCGCTTTTCGAAAGCTTATAGCTGTATCCAGATTTTCTCCTGAAACTGAACACAGCGAATGTATTGAATGACAGGGAAAAATTCCCGACTGGTATCATAATTTTGGCTGTCTATGGCTGTTTAGGAATGGTCAGTTAACTTGTCTTATACCATTAGCTCCTTTAAGCGGGTGAGAATATGCCGAAAAGAACAGATATAAAAACGATTATGGTCATTGGCTCTGGCCCGATTGTCATCGGGCAGGGCTGTGAGTTTGACTACAGCGGCGTGCAGGCCTGTAAAGTTCTGCGCCGCGAAGGGTATCGGATTGTGCTGGTGAACTCTAACCCGGCGACGATTATGACCGACCCTGAATTTGCCGATGCCACCTATGTGGAACCACTGACGCCAGAGATCTGCGAGCGCATTATCGAGGCGGAAAAGCCCGATGCCATTCTGCCAACCGTCGGCGGCCAGACTGCGCTTAATCTGGCGCTGGCGCTGCGTGAGGCGGGCATACTGGATAAGTATAATATCGAGCTGATTGGCGCTTCGGTGACGAGTATTGAACTGGCCGAAGATCGCCAGTTATTCAAAGATGCGATGACTGAAATTGGCCTCAAATCGCCGAAAAGTGAAGTGGTCGGCACGGTTGAAGATGCGGTGCGGGCGGCCAACGAACTCAATTATCCGGTGCTGATCCGTGCTTCATTTACCCTGGGTGGCAGCGGGGGCGGTGTGGCGTATAACGAAGCCGAACTGCGGGAAATTGTCGCGCGGGGTATTAAGCTCAGCCCTGTGCGCGAAGTGATGATCGACATGAGCCTGTTGGGATGGAAAGAATACGAACTGGAAGTGATGCGCGATGGCAGCGGTAATTTCGTCGTCGTCTGTTCGATTGAAAATCTTGACCCGATGGGTGTCCATACCGGTGACAGCATCACCGTTGCTCCGGTGCAAACGCTGACAGATAAGGAATTACAGCGCCTGCGCGACATGGCTAAGGCGGTATTAGACCGTGTAGGACTGGCGACGGGTGGCGCGAATGTGCAGTTTGCGGTTGACCCGGAAGATGGTGAAGTCTATGTCATCGAGATGAATCCGCGCGTGTCGCGTTCGTCAGCGTTAGCCAGTAAAGCGACCGGCTTCCCGATTGCGAAGATTGCCGCGCTGCTGGCAGTCGGTTTTAATCTGGATGAAATCCCCAATGATATTACCCAGGTGACCCCGGCGAGTTTTGAGCCTTCACTCGATTATGTCGTCGTAAAAATCCCACGCTGGAATTTTGAGAAATTCTCCGGCATTGATACCGTGCTGGGGCCGCAGATGAAAGCGGTGGGTGAGGTCATGGCGATTGGCCGTACCTTCCCGGAAGCGCTGCAAAAAGGCGTGCGGTCGTTAGACATCGGCATTATGGGTTTTGGCAGCACTCTGGAAGATGTGCCGTCAGAAACCTTACGAGTGCCATCTGCACAACGTTTGTATCAGGTGGCTGCGGCGCTGTTTAAAGGCATGTCACTGGAAGAAGTAGTCAGAAACACTCGCTTCGATCCGTGGTTTGTCTGCCAGATGCAGGACATTATCCATATTCAGCAAACAATCATTGAGAAAAAGCTGCATCTGGAAAATCTGGATGACGTTGATTTTCGTAAGCTCAAGTTTTATGGGTTTAGTGATGTCCACATCGCGCAGTTGTTGAACACGACTGAAATGAAAGTTCGCGAGTATCGCAAGTCTCTGGGCGTGGTCGCCAACTACTATCGCGTGGATACCTGTGCGGCGGAGTTTGAAGCGCACACGCCCTATCTGTATTCCACCTATGAAGAAGATGATGAAACTGACGCGACCGATGCGCAGAAGGTCATCGTTTTAGGTGGAGGCCCTAACCGGATTGGTCAGGGAATTGAGTTTGATTACTGCTGTGTGCATGCCTGTTTCGCGCTGAAGGAAATGGGTTATGAAACTATTATGGTCAACTGTAATCCGGAGACGGTCAGCACGGATTATGACACGGCGGATCGCCTGTATTTTGAGCCGCTGACGGTAGAAGATGTGCTCAACATCATCGACAAGGAAAAACCGGTGGGTGTACTGGCGCAGTTTGGCGGTCAAACCCCGCTGAATATCGCTCAGGCATTGTCTGATGCGGGCGCGCCAATCTGGGGAACGTCAGTCGAGACGATTGACCTCGCGGAAGATCGTGAACGATTCGGTCAGTTAATGCGCGATCTGGAGATTACACAGCCCGAGGGCGCGACGGTTTTGAGCCGTGATGAAGCGCTCATAGCGGCCAATAAAATTGGCTATCCGGTGCTGGTACGTCCCAGCTATGTGCTGGGTGGACGGGGTATGGCGATTGTGTTCGATGATGCTATGCTCACTGACTGGCTGAATAAGCATGTTGAGTGGAGCGGTCATCCGGTTCTGATTGACCAGTTTTTGGATGATGCCTTTGAGGTCGATGTCGATGCGCTGTGCGATGGTGAGCAGGTGACCATCGGCGGCATTATGCAGCATATCGAGGAAGCGGGAGTGCATAGCGGTGACTCCGCCAGTGTGCTGCCACCGTATAAAATCAGCATGTATCATATCGAAATTATCCGCGAACATACCCGCCGCATTGGGCTGGCAATGGGTGTGAAGGGCTTGTTTAACATCCAGTTTGCGATTAAAGATGACGTGGTCTATGTGCTGGAAGTCAATCCGCGCGCCAGTCGGACAGTGCCGTTTGTCAGCAAGGCCAGCGGTTATCCATTAGCACGCTATGCTGCTCAGATCGCAGCCGGGAAAACCCTCGAAGATCTGGGTTTTCTGGACGAGCCACATGTCGAGGGATTCTTTATCAAAGAAGCTGTGCTGCCATTTCAGAAGTTCCCTGGTGTGGATGCCCGCTTAGGGCCGGAGATGCGCTCAACCGGTGAGGTGATGGGGCACGCATCAAGTTTTGGCCATGCCTTTGCGAAAGCCCAGATGGCGGTGAGTGCACCACTACCGGAAGATGGCGCGGTCTTTATCAGTGTGAATGACAACGATAAAGGGGCGATGTTGAAAATCGCCCGTGATCTGTATCAGTTGGGTTATAGTCTGGTGGCAACAGAAGGCACCGCCAAACTGCTGGAACTGGTCGGACTACCCGTAGAGACGATTAATAAGGTCAGCGACGGTTCACCGCACGTGGTGGATGCGATGCGCGACGGGAAAATTGCGCTGATTATCAACACGCCGCGCGGCGGTCAGGCACATTATGACGGAGGGCTCATCCGCGGTGCATCTCACCAGTTTGGTATCCCGATTGTGACGACCCTCAGTGCGGCGATGGCGACGGTGCAAGGGATTAAAGCGCTGCGGCAGAAACCGTTGACTGTCCGCAGCCTGCAAAAGCATCACCATATCGAAGTGAGTTAATCTCCCTCATTTGTCTGCGAAACCACCGCTGGTTTTGGACGGTTTTTATATTGCCGCCAGAACCAGCGTGCAGGCAGGAAAATGATCAGCAAAAGCGGCAGCCCCAGAATAATCAGGCTAATCCCCAGATCAATCGTTCCTTGCAGCAGACTCACCAGAGCAGTCACCGCATTTTCGACAGTTTTTCCGGGATCCCAACCGCCACTCTGAGTTTGCAAGATGCTGGGCGAGGGTGGATTGACATCGACCCGAATGGATGAAAAAGCCGCCGCCTCATCAAAGTAGTTGATGCGCGCTTGCAGCGATTCGATCTCGCCGCGTATCAATGTGAGCTGCTGCTGAATCGCCAGGATATCTTCCACGGTTTCAGCGCGGCGCATGATCGTCTGTAATTGCTCCTCGCTGGCTTGAAGATTGCTTAAGCGACTCGCGGTATCCACATATTCCTGTGTGACATCCTGCCCGCTGACGTTTTCGGCATCGACACTGACCGCGGCCTGTTTGATCGTTTCCATGCTGCTGGTCAGGCGCTCCGCCGGGATGCGAATGGTGATGGAACCGCGTGTGGCGGGTTCACCAGCACTATCATTAAAGCTGTTTACTGTGGAGGTTACCACCCAGCCATTCATCGATTCGGCTAAAGCGGTAATTTCGTTAATAGTCGCAGCAGGATCGGCGCTGATAATGGCTAACGTTGCGTTTTTGAGAATGACGCG
>JBBSQD010000306.1:0-7226 GCA_038258185.1 Aggregatilineales bacterium
AATACACCTGGAACACCCTGACCGACCACGAGCAGTATGCGCTCACGGCGCTGTCGATCTTCAATACCGCCTTTAACATGGATGAAGTTCAGCAGATCTGCGAAGTCGATATCGGCGTGCTGACCTCGCTGATCCAGAAGTCACTGGTGCAGCGTTACGATGATCGCTACCGCATGCATCAGCTTGTGTGGCGTTATGCGCGCAAAAAACTGCTCTACAGCAACCAGCGAGAAGCGCTGGGAATGCGCTATATGGATTATGTGCTGCGCGTTCTGCGCGAGATTCAGCAGCAAAAACCGCTGATTCATGAATATCTGCTGGCGATAGAGGTGCAGTACAGCAACATCTGGAATTATGACTGGATGGCGAAGTCCTTTCAGATTCACTATATCCTAGCCATTTCGCAGTTTTTGATGATCTATTGGGAGATTTCACGCACAGACGCGGTACCGGCCATCCGTGATATCCTCGCTGCTGTGCATCAGGCTGACCTGCCAGCAGATAAGCGTTTCCTTCTGAATTTACAACTGGCGCAGTTATGTGCCATCGCCACCGATCAGGAACAGGCGCGGCATTTTGTGTTGGAGGCGCTGCACAATGACCTCCTCAATACCCAATGGCATGATCTGAGCCTGATTTTCAATCTGTATGGGGTGCTTTTGAACCCCAAGACCCGCTTTCAAGGCGATGAAGCACTGGAAAACGATTTCATTATCGCCCGCACCGCCCAGAATAAGCTGGTGTCTCTATATCTGGCGATGCACGATTATGAGCAGGTCATCAACCTGTTCCGCCATCTGCTCCAAAGTACGGATCAACCGCTGGAAAACGCCACCATGCTGGCGGTGTGTGGCGCAATCGCGGCGGAAAACGGCGACTATCCAACCGCCCGCGCCCACTTTACCGACGCACTGCACCATCTGGCTAACCTAGACGAGCCGCTGCTCACCTCTGCGCTTAACAGCCTCTTGTCACGGGTTAACAACAAGTCTGATCTTAATCAGCAAGTCTCGTGATTAATCCGCGCTGTTAGACTGATAAAGATCAACCGGGCCGGGATTAGGTCTGTATGGTAAAAAGTCGGCGATAATGGTGCGATTAGTTCCGTTTATCTCTATTGTGTAGACTGTGGTATATTCCTGATAAATGATTCCACTGCTATCTGGTAGCCAGTCGATATACCACAACTCATAGAGATTTTCATCAAGCTTTTGCACGTTCGATCCGTCAGATCGAGCGATGTAGAGTTCTGCGGGTTCATACAGTGTCGCAATATGACCAAACGCAATCCATTGCCCGTCTGGCGACCATACCGGTGTAAAATTATGAAGTGAAAGGGTCAACAATTGAGTGGGATTACTACCATCAGCACCCATGATATACAGCTCAAATCCCTGTCCATCTCGATCCGATGCAAACACAATCTGAGTACCATCCGGCGACCAAGATGGATCGCCGTCATCCCCAGGGGTGTTCGTTAAGCGTGTCAGATCACTACCATCCGTATTGATCACGTAAATTTCCCTATCTCCATCCCGATCCGATGAAAATACGATTTTTGTTCCATCAGGTGACCAGGATGGCTGAGCATTAATATCATCGGTCACTACAAGTTGTTGCAGCCCGGTGCCATCCGCATTTACTGTGTAGATGCCATTCGCAGTAAACACAAGGCGACTTCCGTCTGGTGACCATTGAATTTCATCAGCATTCACATCCTCTAGTAAAAGAGTACCCCCCCCAATGCCTACCTCGCTTAGTTCAATGGTGTATACATTGCCATAAAGTGGGAAAACTAGGGTGCCCTCGATTGATCGGTGATCCACAGTCAACTTCTGATCAAACCCTGGTGTAGTGTTCACTTCCACCACAATCACGACCTCATCCGAACCCGTTAATCCGCGACTATCGGTTGCAACTAATGTCAGCAGATGAACACCAACTTCCAACTCAACATTCAATTCGTGAGGATTAAGTCCACCGCCAAGTCCCCGACCATCCTCATACCAACTCAGTTGTTTGATTTCATCTTCAGGATCGCTCGCGCTGGCAGGCAAACTCACTTGTGCAGTTACCCCATTCGCAGCCACTATCATCTGATCAGCACCTGCATTAGCGGTAGGCGGTGTGTTTGCTGGTGGGATCGGCAGTTGTATATCGGGCGGAAAACTAAAATTACCCACAGACCAATCCAGATTGACAACCGTTCGGTTTGAGCCATCCAAATCAATTCTGACCCACCCATTGACCGTATCCGTGAAAATCAGCTGCTGGTTATTCAGCCAGAAAAAACCGCCAATATCTGCCTCATCCTGGGTAATCGGAGCTTCCTGTGTGCCATCGGCGGAGATTTGATGAATTTGTCCATTCTGTCCATTGTAAAAAGCAATACGTGTACCATCGGGCGACCAATTAAAGCGGACAAGGTCATAGTCGATATAAGTCAAACGACTATAATTGCTGCCATCAGCAAGGACTGTATATATCTGGTAAACTCCGGATTGATTAGAGATAAATGCGATTTGATTCATGGTAGGCGACCAGATTGCACCTCGCTCATTACTAGGGCTGTTAGTGATGTTAACGTTATTAGCTCCGTCAACATCCATAACATAAATATCAAATCCGCCTGCCATATTAGAAATATAAGCAATCTTCGTTCCATCTGGTGACCACGAAGGTGAGAAATCCCGAACATTATTGTTCGTAAGTCGACGAAGGTTATTTCCCGTGATGTCCATCACGTAGATTTCATCGTTGCCATCCCGATCTGAAACAAAAACAATTTCCGTGCCATTGGGGTTTATTCGGGGGTCATCACTATCACCACCAGAAGTTAACTGTTGAATGCCACTCCCATCCACATTCATCACAAAAATATCTATGCCGTCATCATAGACTATTTTGTCAGATCTCTGCGAAGTGGTTAGTTGCGTAATCGGCACCGGTTGCGCCTGCATCGGCTTCAAGGTGGATGCGAGTAATCCACCCAACACAACCACCACGCACAAAACTTTTATGTTCAGCATAAAGATTATCTCTCAGCGATTGTTACAATTTTCAACGGCGAAAATAGTCCTGGCGCAGCGTATTGCTGTGGGTTGCAACTACAAACTTACACTCAATATTATACTGTTCGACCGCGCGCTACCGTTGAGAAATTACCGCTCTAGCTGCCCCCGCTGAAAAGCCGGGTTTCTGGCCGGAAAGCGACCCAGGCAAACCAGAAATGCGGAAAAGCCAATTCCTGACGCAATTGGCTGCCGCTCAGATCACCTTCAACAGCGGTGCCGAACACATTCCATCTGCTGCCGGTCTGGTCATCACGGATAATCCCGTCATCATCCACACTGAAGGTCAGCACCTCACCGTCCAGGTCACGGTTATAGAGCGCGGCCATGCCGACATCACGCGAGTCATCAATGCTGCTCTGATCCAGCGCACTGGTCGCACCCGGTTGCCAGAACGCCACGACAGCGCGCTCACCAACGGTATCATTAATCACAACTTCTTCAGACAGAATGGCAAAGGGATACGCCATCGCCTCGCCACCAATCAAGCCTGCCAGCACCCGATCTGTCGGGAACAGGCGATCATCCAGCTCACCGCGAAACAGGAAAGGCTGCGCCGAAGAGTCATAACCCACATAGGGGTTGGAGCCATAATCACGTCCAGCCCGCGCCAGCACTTCGCCTTCAGGATACTGTTCGGCAAAAGCGCTAAAACCCACCACCTGCGACGGTAAAAACGTCAGCGTTGTTCCGGTATATTCGCCGACGATCCCCTCACCCGTGAACTGCTGCCACCAGCTCTGCGTAACATCGTCCCACATAATCAGATCGCTGTTGCGCAGCAGACCGGAGACACCCAGGCGTAAAACCTGCTCATCAACGGTACGCTCAAAAACAAGCGCGCTGTTGCACAACGGGCAAAACGTCACCGCCACCGGCACATCATCGACCATGTCATTGACAATCTCATGGCGTGTCAGAATCGCTAGCGGATAAGCGCGGGCAATGCCATTCAGCTCAAAGGCAATCACGGGTGACTGCGGTTGCAGCCAGCCTGACGCATCCGCAATCGATTCAAAACTGGGGTCATCAATCGGGGGAATGCCATCACGCGGTACACCACCGGAGATAATTTCGTCAAATACGCCTTCCTGATACTGGCAAAAGTCTGTTTTATCCCACACACCGACCATACCCGACACGTCAATCGGCGGGTCGTCACAGCTCAGTTGAGCGTTAACCATCGTGTTTTCCCGTGACTGTCCTAAGAGGATAAAAAGAAGGGCTGCGCCAACAACAGATACACCAATAACCCAAAAGCGTCTTCGTAAGTTTTTCAAATTGAGCATCATAAATTTCCTTTTATAACATTACCTATAAGATGACTGTCTAAGGCATAATCTTTCCTTTTCTATGTTGACTAAAACAGAACAATTGTGCTATCATAGACTATAATCTCTAACTGGAGTAACCCCTATGAATGCCAACGCTTTCCGGGATTTATACGCCTATCATTTTGCCGCCAATCGCAAGGTGTGGGATGAATATATCGTGCCACTCAGGCAGGAGCAGTTTGTGCAGCCTGTTCAGTATTCGATTGGCTCGGTCAGGAATCACATTGTCGATCTGATGAGTGTGGATGACAGTTGGTTCGCCGGCTTACGGGGGGTGGACGAACCCGGATTTCTGAATCCAGTGCGCTTTGCCAGCCGCGAGAAAATCCGCACGCACTGGGATAGCGTTGAGCAGAATATGCAGACTTATTTAAGCACTTTGCAGGATAGCAGCCTCATCACACAGCCATTTCTTGAGTATGACGAAGACCCAATTTATCTCTGGCAGGTGCTTTTTCATGTGGTCAATCGCGGAACCGATCATCGTGCACAGATGTTGCGTATTCTGCACGATTTCGGCGTTGAAACCGATGCGCCAGATTATGTCTTCTTCAGTCAAAGTGTTTGCGAGCTGATGCCTGCGTGATGATTTAACAGCATCAGTCAAGCTTGGGCAGGCGGTAGAAGTGTGTTTCCCGCCTGACCCATCAGCGCTACAAAGCCCCCATTTCGATCTAAAATTTTCTCCGTAATACTGTTCGGGTAAACTCCCGCATCATGCCGGAAACCTATGTGCTTGCGTGTTCTTATTATGACACTCCCGTTGATGAGGAATAGCCGACAATGCGAAATCTACTCTGCTTCATGCTGCTGATGCTGTCGCTTCAATCGACAACAGCGCAGGATATCAACACCCAGAAAGCGGATCGGATTGCGGTTCTGATTGCAGCAGGATTATCGGCTGATGACCTTGCCCTCATTCAACCAAATATCGATCAGCTTTCATTAGAGCAACTTGATGAGATCACCCGCTTTATGACTGATGCTTCTCAGATCGCCAGCAGCGACTGGTTTGATGTGTCTGCTTATCACAGTTGGGACGAATATAATTTTCAGCGGCCTTTAGGCGATACAGTTCTGACGATTCTGGCACGGCGCGATCTGTTTCTGGATGCGGCGCATCAGCTCAATAACCCCGCGCTCACCAATATGTCTGCTGATGCCTTAGCGGCTCTGGCTTTCGCTCAGGTCTATGTGGAGGAAAAATGGGATCAGCAACCGCCGTGGGATGGTGACGCGGATAACGCGATATTCAATTGGGTGCATCCCGCTGTGTTGCAACAGCCGAATCCACAGTTATTTTTTTATGGTAACGAACTCGACCAATTACGAGGCGAGTATTGGTGGGCGACCTACTGGAGTTTCCCACTGGCGCTGTTGAGACAGATCGGCATCGGTAAGGGTACCGATATCACTGAAGCCCTGCAAGGGATGCAACCGCCTAATTCCAATGCACCCCGCCTGGCGGGTTACGCCTATCCATTGGGTAATCAACTCTATCTGCAAACAGCGGAGACGGTTTATTGGTATGCGGATTATCTCAGATATGGTGCGCAGCGTTACGGTGATTTTGAGCCTCACTCGCTTGATACTCAGATCGACTTTCCGTCCGAGTCAATGGATAGTACGCAGTTCGATCTTCAATCTGGCTTATCAGAGTTGTTTTATGTCCCTTTCGCGGCTGACCTGCGCCGAGAATTGACGCAACCGGAAAGCGCGGCCTTCTGGAATGTAATGCGTTTCGTCCATGCGGGAGCACGTCAGCGTGAAGGTGGCGCCTCGCCGGATTCGCCTGAAAATGGGCAACCGGCTATTTTTGCGCTGCGTTATGATATTCGCACACCCCAACCCGTTGGGCGCTCGATAGGCGATATCTCCGCTTTTGCGCTGCTCACCACCGTTTACTCCGATAGCATCCTGCTTGATTTCACCAATTGGGATGCTAACCAGCAGGCTTTAATTGTGACACCAACCGATGCTGATCGACCTGATCAAATTCATCGACAGGTCAGTGAGCGCAACAAAGCCATATTTGTCATTGAGCAGCTCGGCAATGAACTTGACTATGCGAATGCGACACATATTTCCGGCTCCCGCGGACTAGGCTTGAACCTCGTCACGCAATATGCTGACCCATCCCATGGAGATTTCCTGCCTTATACTGAGTGGGAAGCTTATATTTTGACCTTAGCCCTGGTGGCTGAAGCCAGAGATTATCAGATCGAGGCTTCACGCGTAACCCTCTGTAATTCACCGTTGTTGCAGGCAGGTTATGAAGCCTATCATGACCATGCCGCCGACTCCGTGGTGGCATGGTCTGAGCTTGTCGATTCGTTATGCGGCTGAGTTGCTGATCGGTTTACATAACACGCGCGTTGTGCTTATGTTGGTAGAAAATGCCGTTATGGCCGAGTCGATGGATTTTGGAGTAGGTCAAAAGGCCGTTTTCGACGCGACTCTTCACGCGGCCTCAGACCTGAATTTCAGCCCGCAGCGAATCGCTCAGTGTCTCCCACGCGGCAGCTAATTGATCCACAAACGGATCATCGGCGCTGTCCTCGATGCGATTATTCTGGACAAGCCATTCATACGTCCGCCCCACGCCAGTCTTCCATGAAATAGTGTAGCGAAAATCGAGATCAGTATGTGCGGCGCTATTGTCGAAAATATTGTTCCCGGAGAAGTTCTGCTCAATCAACGCCGCACGTTCAGGGGCAACTTTCATCAGCAAATCGGTTGGGATATGCATCAGATTCGGTTCTGGCGCGCCAATCGCCTGGGCAGCAATCTGATAATATCGATTCCAGGTCAGCCATTCCTC
>JBBSQD010000307.1:0-7202 GCA_038258185.1 Aggregatilineales bacterium
CGCGCAATGATCTGTTTCAGTTGGTGCCGTGGCAGTACAACAGCCACATCAAACGCGGTTTTGTCAGCAACGAGATTCGGGCGGTATGCGCCGGGGATTATCTGGCCATGTTCATCAATGATGTGTTCGTCGGTGAAGCGTTTGATCGTGAATTTACAGAGGGTCAGCTTGGCGTGACGCTGGCAGCCGTGCGGCAGACGGCGCGGGTGCAGTTTGATAATCTCTTGCTACGCGATGCGCTCTTACAGGGTGAGCGTTAAAAGCCGGATGGGCAGAAGCACTCCTGCCCATCCGGCATAAAAATCAGGGGATAATCAGCACCTGCCCGACAGAGAGGCGATTCGGGTCGGCTAACTGATTAGCCTGTTGCAATGCGTTGACAGTAGTACCCAAACGCTGAGCGATAATAAACAGCGTATCACCGGGGCGCACCACGTAAGTTTCTTCACCACCGGCTGCGGGTTGAGTCGCGGTGTCGATTGAACCGGGAACCTCAGTTGGCTGCGGCGGTTCGTCTACCTGAAGAGTATCCTCGCCAGAGCAATTCGGCAGTTGTAACTCCTGTCCGATTTGCAGCACCGGGTTCTCGCCACTTAACGAGGGATTAGCATTGCGCATCTGCTCGACTGTGGTGCTGTTGTCGAGTGCAATCCGATACAGGTTATCACCGGCTTGGACACTATAGAGACATGCCGGGTCAATTTCACTGGCCGCAGTATCGCCTTCACCATCCTCACTGCCGCCTTCTGCGCCGTTGTTACCAAAAGCGGTGGGCGTGATCAGTGCTGACGAAGTGGCCTGCGCCGGAATAAATGTCTCCACAGTGGAGTCGGAGGTGGGCACCAGCGGGCTGACCGGCGTGATAAACTGCGGCTGGGTCGCTGAGACCTGGTCATCCGGGGAGACAGGCGTTGCTGTGTCCAACTCTGGGAAATTATCCGGCGGTTGTGAAATCACCGTCAGCGGAATGCGGGTTGGTTCACCGCTGTCAGCCTGATTGCTCTCGCCAGATTCAGTAGGGTCGGCGTCAGACGGGGTTGGCGTGTCCACCACCTGTTGCGGGGTGTCATTGGTCAGCGGTTCTGCGGTGTTCCCGGCTGATTGCAGGGATTCACCAGCCTCCTGAAAGCAGGCTGGAAGAGCCAGCACCAGAAGAAGAAGTCCCCATAATTTCCAGCGTGGTGTCATAAAGTCGTCTCTCCTGCGTCTGTCGATATCGCTTGTTGAGCATACACCCAAGCTTTAAGATAGGCAATGATACTCTATATGGATATTGCAAATAAAGTCATGGTAAGCTAAAAATAGCGTTTGAAACCTGAAATTTGACACACACTGTTTACAAAGAAAGGTCTGGGGCTTGGTAGCAAATATAAAGAAACGCACGCTGGTGATCGACGACGACCCGGATTTACAGGAACTTGTTGAGGTTCTTTTAGCCAGCATTGGGGTCATCTCTATTCCGGCAAAAACTGCGGCAGAGGGCGCTCAAATTCTGAGAACGCCTCCCCTGCCAGACCTGGTCGTGCTGGATTTAATGCTCCCGGATGTCAGTGGGCTGGAATTGCTGCGCCAGATCCGCGCTAAAAACGTGTTTGATGATCTGCCCGTGATTATCCTGTCTGCACTGGCCGACCCGGATCAGATCCGCGAGGGTTTAAAAATCGGCGCAGACCGGTATATCACCAAACCGTATATTGCCAGCAACTTAACCACCGTGGCTTTAGAAGTAATGCGGAGTGGTCGGCGTAAAACCACGTCGTAATTTGCCCCCACGTCCATAATGCTGCTATTCTGGACAGATATTTCTGATAGTGGAATATTACATATGATGACTGAAACTGAGTTGACCATTCTGAGTCTGGTGGCCGAAGGCCCGCGTTATGGCTATGAGATTCAACAGGTGATTGAAGAGCGCGGCCTGCGGGAGTGGCTGGCGATCGGTTTTTCCTCTGTCGATTACATCCTCAATAAGCTGGAAGAACAGGGATTGCTGAGCAGCCAGTTGCGGCCCGGGGGCGTTGGGCCAGCCCGTAAGGTCTACACTGTCACCGATGGTGGCCGGGGCGTATTGCAAACTGCCATTCTGGAACGCCTGCGCCAACCACGCGGGCTCGGTAGCGGGCTTGAGCTGGGACTGGCAAATCTTAACGCGGTGATTCCGCGTCAGGTGTTCACGGCACTCAGCCAGCATGAACGCGACCTCAACCGACAACTGGAAGCCATCGAAAAAACGTGGCAGCGGCATCAGAAGGAAGACGCTGTGGTGCAGGATCATATCCGGGCGCTGTATACGCATGGCATCGCGGTGATGCAGGCCGAACTCAACTGGCTGCGCGATTTCCTGGCCGACTGGCAGGTCAGGTATCCAGCGGTCAATGCCGACTCAAGCGACAACGAAGAAGTTACGGCGGTGCACCGCTACATGGAACCGAATGACCCGGCTGGCTCCACGGAGGAATAAGGCCGTACACCCGAAAGCCAGATGTTTCCAGCGCGACACTGACTTCAAAACCGGCCTGCTCTAAGGCTTCCAGCCAGACATAATGCGCTTCACGGATGGGCGCGACGAAATAACGCGTGCCGATTTCGCATAATTGCAGCGCATCTACCACCAGCGCGCGCGGCGTGGGATAGTAAACGCGGCGTTTGTCATGCCACACACCCAGATAATAATCCAGTTCCCAGCCTAACCAGTGATCGTAAATCACGGTAGCGACTGGCTGCTGATTGAGATAATCCGCGACCTGATCAATCCCCCTGTAAAGCTCCCCTTCTTGGTTGATAACGAATCCGCCACGACTGGCCTGAAATCCACCCAACAGCAGTGCAGCACCCAAAAAAATCATTAACAGCGCCTTAGCAAACGAAGATGTGAGCCAGCAGACAAGCATGTTTAATCCACGGGCGGCCAGCAAAATCAGGACTGGCAGAATGGGCAGCAGATAGCGATCATAGGTATTGAAGGCCACCAGCCAATGCAGCCAGCCGTAACCCAACAGATAAGCGCACAGCAGCACATCCACGATGGTCTGCGGTTGTCGGGCTTGCCGTACCAGCCGATACAGCACGCCGATGCCTGCGATACTCAGCAGTAACGCCGTCAACCAGCCATCACCCAGCATCTGACTGACGTAGCCCACCCAGGCTGTCAGCCGCGGCAGAATCTCATTGGCGCGGATCAAACGCCCCGGATCATTGTTGATCGTCGCCAGCGTGAAAATGCTGACTTCGGGACGCGCCGAGTCCCATAGAAGCAACATCAGCACAACGCTGCCAAAGCCAGCCGCAAAGCGCAGCAGCGTGATCAGAGAAGATTTGCGGCTGTGCATCGCAGCGCTGAAATAACCCAGCAGCAGAATCAGCGGGAGATAAAACAGCCCCTGCGTTTTACTGGCAAAGGCTAATCCCAGCCACAGGCCGCTCCCGCCCCAATTGCCGCGCATCACAAGCCACAGCGCCGCGACCATACACGTCAGCATAAGTCCATCGGTGAGCGCCGTAGCGCTGAAGGCAATCGCAAATGGTGAACAGGCCATCAGCAGCAGCGCCAGATTCGGCACAGAGGCGATATTCTGGCCTTCTTTAGCGGGATACAGACTCTTCGCCAGCGCATAGATCAGCGCCATCAGCAGAATGCTGGCGAGTGTCCCCGGCAGCCGCGCGGCAAATTCACTCTGGCCGACCAGCACCTGTGACAGTGCATTGGCGTAAATCGCCAGTGGCGGCTTATCCAGCGCACCGGGGAGCAGCCAATCGCCCTTAACAGCGGCGGATCGGGCAAAGGTGCTGAACAGGGCTTCGTCGGGGTGGAAGCGCACATCATGAATCAGCGCATGCCAGCGCAAACCAACGCCGACCAGCAGCAGCACAAGGGGGAAAAAGCGGTCCCGTAAAATCAATTTATTGGGGCGATTGTTGAAAGATAAACATCATAATCAGTAAGCCGATCCCGGCAAAAAATAACAGGCTGGGCGCAACCGTTCGGCTGGTCATTTCATTCAGCATATAAATCATCATCATGCTGAAACACACCGCCGCCGCGACCGACTCTAAGCGATCGGTCATAATTGCGCCTTTGCGTTTAAGCGCCTGGCCTGTAACATTGTCTCCCGTAATCTGGGAAGAGGTAGCTTATGACATTGGCCGATATTACCGCAGTCGTTTCCGATATGGATGGTGTATTGTGGCGTGGGGATGAACCCCTGCCCGGACTGATTGAATTTTTTAACCTGCTGCATCACCGGGCAGTCCCCTATATTCTGGCGACTAATAATAGCAGTAAATCTCCGGCTGATTATATCCGCAAATTAAACCGCTTGGGTGTGCAGGATGTGCCGGAGAGTGTGATTATGACCTCCGGGCTGGCGACAGCCGCTTATTTACGGGAACGGCACCCTGCCGGAACGCGGGTACATGTGCTGGGCGGTGATGGTCTGCGTCAGGCCATGACCCAGGCCGGTTTTACCCTGGTCGACTCTGATGCTGCGATTGTGGTATCCGGCTTGGACTGGGAATTGAATTATGAGAAATTACAACGCGCCACCTATCTGATCCGTGCCGGGGCGTTATTTGTCGGCACGAATCCGGACACAACCTTCCCTATGCCCGAAGGCCAATCCCCCGGTGCAGGCAGCATCCTGGCGGCGCTGGCGGCGGCGACTGATCAGCAACCGTTGATTATCGGCAAACCGCATACGCCCATGTTTGAAGCCGCGCTGGAACTACTCGGTCATCCTGCATCGACCACCCTGATGATCGGTGATCGCCTGAATACCGATATCGTCGGGGCGGCTCAGTTGGGGATGCGCACGGCACTGGTGCTGAGTGGCATCAGCACTGCCGCTGAAATTGACGGCGCCGATGTCCAGCCCGATATGATTTTCCCCAATCTGCTGGCGTTGCTTGAGGCACTCTAACCATGTCCAAATTGACTCGCCGCCGCTTTTTACAGTTGGCAGGCACTTCGCTGCTGGCCTGTGCCAGTCGGGTTCGCGCCGTCCAGGACGGTCAGCCGCCGGATAACCCGCAGGATGAGGAATTTGACTGGTATTCTGATTCGCCGCTGGTCGAATCCATGCAGAGCGTGCTGGACGAAACCATCGGCGGCATGAAGATGTGTCTGGATTTCCGCTGTTTTAATCAGCTTCAGGACGAACTTTTCCGTATCCAGATTAACGCCTATGATCTGTTCCCCGTCGCCAGCAGTTTTAAGTCGTTGGTGGTGCTGTATTACTTCCTGACGGTGCCGGAAGACGAATGGGAATATGATGAGTTTTCGCCGCTGTACCGCATGGCGGTTTACAGCGATAACGTGGCGACAGGCACCATTCTGGCGAATGTGGCGCAGCGCGTACCGGGCAGCGAAAACCCGATTGAGAAGTTTAATAACTTCCTGCTGCGCAACATCGGCTGCCTCAATGGGCTGCATACCTGGAACTGGCCCAGCAGCCCCACCGTTGGCTTTACAGACCCGCGCTATGCACCTTCGGCGGTGAATGGTCGCGTCGTCTGGAAAGGCGATAATTTCTATCAGGTCGATAATGTGTTTGACGCCGTAGACATCAGCCGGGGTTATGATTTTATGGTGCGCGGTGAATATTTCTCGCAGATCGAGCGTTTTAAGCGATCCGCCCGCGCCGCGAAAGCTCTGTTGTCTATCCCCAGTGATAATGGCTATCGCTCACCGATTGAGCGCGTTTATGACGGTGGCTACATGGGCAAGGATGGCATTCTGCCCAGTGATAATCTGGAAATCGGGCGGGTGGTCAATGACGCCGGTGCCATCACCATCGGCAACCATACCTATATCATCGTGCTGATGTCCGCCGGTGAAAGCGAAACCGTCGTCATTAATGTGCTGAGAGAGGTCATTAATCAGATGAACATCTATGAGGAAGCAAGCGATGGCCTCTGGTAGCGATTTTATTCAGGCGTTGCGCCAGACGTATCTGCAAAATCCGTGTCAGGTATTGCCCAATCCGCTGTGGCAGACCATCCCGCGTCTGGGAGATTTTGAACTGGCTTATGGCGGATCGGGTGATGAAGTCAACCGGCTGGAAGCCTGGGATGAAAACAGCATCTATGTCTACTGGCGCAAGGAAGGCCGTCAACCTTCGCTGCTGATCCGCCGCCGCTTAGAGTCGGTGCAGTTGGCGCTGATCCATCAGGATTTTCTGGATTCACCGATTGTGGCCGGCTTCACCCACACACGGCAACCCTTCTTCCGCCTGCTGCACGATCATGCGCGCATCTCTGCGCCATCATTGCCCGATGGTTTTCGCTTTGAAGCGGTGCAGATCCCATTGGAACGTGACCGGGTGCTGGCGATGATTGCCCATGCCGATGGCGATGGCAAACCCGCTACGGAGACCGTCGAAAGCTGGATGCAACCGCCAGTCTACGAAGCCGATTTCTGGCTGTGGGTGAAAGATACCAACATCGGTATGCCCGTCGCGCTGGTGAGCGGCGTGCTTGACCGCGACATTGGCGAAGCAGTGCTGACGTGGGTGCAGGTCATTCCGGCCTATCAGGGCAAAGGACTGGCGGCGGCACTGGTCAGTGAGATGCTTCAGCGCAGCGCGCAAAAAGCGCAGTTTACCACCGTCAGCAGTGTGTTCGATTTCCGTGAGCGTGAAAATCCCGGCGCGTTTTTCCGCCAGTTTGGTTTTGCCGGTGAAGATGTGTGGTGGCTGTTAAGCCGCTAAAGCGCTTTCCCGGCGGCATTGTGTGCCTGCCGGATCGGCTCTGGCAGGCGATATTTAGGTGTGCAGTTCATCACCACCTTGAGCGCACTGGGCAGGTCAATCAAATGGCCGGGTGAGATATAAACCGGTTTCACATTGGTACGGGTGCGCAGCACCACACCCAACTGTTCGCCTTTATACATCACTTCGCTCAGTGAGCCGCGTTCCGGCGCTGGCGTAACATACTTGCCCAGCAAATGCGACTTGCCACAGCCAATCGTCGGTTTTTGCAGCCATAAGCCCATATGCGCCGCAATCCCCAGATGGCGCGGGTGCATAATCCCCATACCATCGAAGATAAACACATCCGGCACCTGTTGCAGCTTCTGAAAAGCCGCTTCCAGCACAGGGCCTTCACGGAAACTGAGCAGGCCGGGGATATAGGGGAAGGGAGTCGGCTGCGTATCACTGACTGTCTCGACCACCTGTAAATCCGGGTAAGTCAGCACGACCACCGCC
>JBBSQD010000308.1:0-7143 GCA_038258185.1 Aggregatilineales bacterium
GTTACTGCTACGAAACCTATCGCGGCATGGACCCGGCAGAACTGGAATTTGAAGTCACCTGGATTGGCTTCTGGTTCAATATCCCCGGTGTGACCCTTGACCCCACCGAAGTCGCCAACAGTTTCTTCGATAATGGCGCGGATGTGATCATTTCCGGTATTGATACGACCGAGGCGATTCAGGTCGCTGGCCAGCGTAACCAGAACGGTGAGCGTGTCTTTGCCATCCCTTATGGCAATATCGAAGGCTGCTCTGAAGCGCCGGATGCCTGCCTGGGTGTTGCTTACTACAATTGGGGGCCGCAATATCTGGCTACCGCAGAAAAAGTCATTGATGGCACATGGGAACCGACCTGGGAATGGCTTGACCCCGACTGGGCCGACATTAACGCGCCGGAAACCTCGATCATTGGCTACATCAATGGCGCAGGCTTGCCTGAAGAATCCGAAGCTGATCTGATAACTTTTGTCGATGAGATGTCTACCTTCATGAGCGCCGAAGAAAATGCCGATGTCGTTTACCTGTGGGAAGGCCCGCTGAACCTACAGGATGGTACGGAACTGGCACCTGAAGGCGAATATGTCGAGCAGTTGGATATCTGGTTCCTGCCGCAACTGCTGGAAGGTATGCTGGGGGCAAGTGTCAGCGAATAATCGCTGCTGAAAGTTGATCTGAAGGTTGGAGGGGTGTTGCAAAATGACACCCCTCATTTGTGTGTAGCTAAGGAATAAAAACCATGATTGATGATCCTGTACTGGTAAACGATTGGCATGTTGTCACCTCAGCAGCGCTGTTAAAAAGCCAGGGTATTGTTCAGGCGCGTTTGCTGGGTGAGGATATTGTCGTGTGGCAGGTAGGTGAACAGGTCATGGCATGGCAGGACTTGTGTCTGCACCGCGGCACCCGGCTGTCTCTGGGTGAGATACAGGACGAAACACTGATGTGTCCCTATCATGGCTGGACGTATAACACCGAAGGGCGTTGCGTGCGGATGCCCGCCCATCCAGAACAAACACCCCCCACGAAAGCAAAAGTGAAAACGTATCATGTGCAGATTTGCTATGATATGGTTTGGGTGTGTATGGGGGAGCCGCAGCATGATATCCCCTACTTCCCTGAATGGCACGATGACGCCTATCGGCGGATTTTGTGTGGGCCGTATACCTTTAAGGCCGCAGGGCCGCGCATGGTGGAAAATTTTCTGGATGTCGCGCATTTTCCGTTTGTACATGAAAACATCCTGGGCGTGCGCGATCGACCCGAAATCGCTGAATTTGAGGTCGAGGTCAGCGAAGAGGGTATCACCGCCAGTGATATCCGGGTGTATCAACCCAATCCCGACGGAACCGGAGAAGGCAAGGAAGTTGTTTATACCTATAAAGTCTTTCGGCCACTGGTGGCGTATTTCACCAAAGAGACGACTGGGCCCAGCTTTGCAATTTTGCTGATGATTACCCCGATTGAGGAATTACACAGCCTGATGTGGATGTGGATGGTGATGAACCATTCCTATGAAAAATCCGAACAGGAACTGCGTGAGTTCCAGGACGAGATTGCTTATCAGGATTTGCCGATTGTGGAGTCACAGCGGCCAGAGATGCTTCCGCTGGATTTGCAGGCCGAATTGCATTTGCGGTCTGATAAAACGGCTATCGCTTATCGCCGCTGGCTGAATGAACTCGGCCTGAGTTTTGGGACGGCTTAGGAATAACGGATGCGCATTGAGCTAAAAAATATTCATAAGCGGTTTGGGCCAGTCCACGCCAATAATGATATTAATCTGACTTTTGAAGAAGGCCAGATTATTGGCGTATTGGGCGAGAACGGCGCAGGTAAATCCACCCTGATGAAAATCCTGTCGGGCTTTCAACCCGCGGATACTGGCGAAATCTGCATTGATAACCACAGAGTGAATTATACCGGGCCGCAGGCTGCGATCCGTAATGGCATCGGCATGCTCCAGCAAGACCCGCTGGATATCGGCGCTTTTACCGTTCTGGAAAATCTGATTTATGGACAGAAAGGCGCATTTATCCCGGCTTACAGACAGGCTGAGAAGAAGCTGCGTCAATACACACAGCGTTTTGGTTTCGAGCTTGAGCCAGATATTCCGGTAAGTCAGTTGAGTATTGCCCAACGCCAGCAGTTAGAAATTGTCCGCTTGCTGGCACTGAATGTGAAAGCCCTGATTCTGGATGAGCCGACCACCGGTATTTCTGCGGAACAAAAAGATACTTTATTTGGGGCGCTGCGTGAGATGGCGCGTCAGGATGGCATGATTATCCTGCTAGTTTCGCACAAGCTGGAAGATGTAATCGCGCTGTGTAACCGGGTTGTGGTGTTGCGGGGCGGCGTGCTGGTCGGCCAAAAAGATATGCCTGCCACACCAGGCGAATTGGTTCGTTTGATGTTTGGTCAGGAACTGGCTGCGCCCAGTCGTGAGCCTGTCCCGATTGGGAAGCCGATTTTTCAACTTGTTAATCTGCATATTCGAGATCAGCGTCTGGATATGTCAGATATTCATCTCGATGTTTGTGCGGGTGAGGTGGTCGGTCTGGCAGGGCTGGATGGCAGCGGTCAGGAAGTGTTCATGCGGAGCTGCGTGGGGTTAGCAGGCGTACAGGCCGGACAAATCCGCATTCATGAAAACGACTTTACCGGTAAAGCGTATCAGCAATTTATGAATGCCGGTGTGATTTTTGGCGCGGCGGGTCGGCTGGAAGAAGGGCTGGTTGCTGGCTTAACACTCACCGAGCATATGGCCCTGATTATGGATAATCGATCATTAGTGGATTGGCCTAAAGCGCGAAAGATCACGGATGAAGGTATCCGGCATTACGATGTGCGTGGCCGAGCTGATGATCGCATCGAACAGCTTTCTGGCGGAAACCAGCAGCGGGTATTGATGTCGTTGCTGCCGGAGCAACCGACAGCTTTAATTCTTGAGCAGCCCACTCGTGGTCTGGATGTGGATTCAGCCCAATGGATCTGGCGGCAGTTGTTAGAACGGCGTCAACATGGCACCGCGATTATTTTTAGTTCCCCAGAGTTGGACGAGCTTGTCACCTATAGTGATCGCATTCTGGTGTTTTACTCAGGGAAAATCCACGAAATTTCCGATGTTAAAGGGGTGAGTATTGATGAGCTTGGTCATTTGATTGGCGGAGCTTTTATCGACGAAATGACAGCCAATTAGTTTGAGGTCGTTATGAAAAATCGTTCTGCCGGCACACAAATTATCTTCACACTGGTGCCGATTATCGTTTCCTTGCTGATTGGTGCAGTGCTGGTGCTGGCTGTCGGGGAAAATCCGCTGGAAGTATTTGAAAAGGTGTGGGAAGGGGCGTTTCGCAACACGCGCTCAATTTCCAGTGTGCTGAATTTCTGGATTCCGCTGACACTCGTGAGTATGGGTTTGGTGATTACCTTTCGTGCTGGGTTGTGGAATATCGGCATTGAAGGCCAGATGATGGCCGGGGCTATTTTTGCCAGTTGGGCGGCTTTATTTATGCCGGCTGAACCGCAATTCTCCCCCTTACTCATTGGCTTAGAGATCATCCTGGCGATGTTGGGCGGGATTGTCTGGGCGGTGCTGGTTGGCCTGCTTAAAGTGCGCCTGGGGGTCAATGAGATTTTCGGTGGAATCGCGCTGAATGCCCTGGCGGATGTGTGGGCGATTTATTTGATTTCCGGCCCGTGGCAGCCGGAGATCGGCGGCAGCGCTCAGGCCACGGAACCCTTCGCCTCTACGGCGCTTTTGCCCGCTATGTCTGAGGAGTGGACGGTGAGTCTGGCGGCACTGGTTATTGTAGTGCTCGCCGTTATTTTAATTCCGCTTGCTTTGCGCGGTACCCGCTGGGGGCTGCAACTGAAGGCCACCGGACATAATTCGCGGTCAGCGCTTTTGCTGGGTGTGCCGACGACCCGCGTGACGATGAGCGCCTTTGTGGTGTGTGGCGCATTAGCCGGGATTGCGGGTGCTTATCGCGTATTGTTCACCTTCACCAGCCTGCGTCCGCTGGTTTCCGGCGGGATCGGATTCCTCGGTTTGCTGGTGGTGATGCTGGTATCGACCCGCATTTTGCTGATACCGCTGGTGGCCTTTGTTTTTTCAGCGATTTTAGCCGGGAGCACCCGCCTGAAAATCACCCTTCAGCTTGATGCGTCACTGGCAGGGGTGCTGCAAGGGACATTGGTGCTATTGGTTTTGCTGTCGAACGGGCTGCGACAACGTTTCTCCAGTAAAGGTTCTAACGAATTAGAGGACACCATGACTGCTGCAACCGCCGAAAATCAAAGTTTGCCGGGTGAGGTGGTGCGCGAATGACCCCTGAACTGATTCTCGCATTAAGCGCCGTCATTTCTAACGCGACTCCCTTAGTCATTGCCAGCATTGGCGAGACGATTACCGAACGCGCTGGCGTGATTAATCTCTCGCTGGATGGCAGTATTATCCTGACGGCTATGATCGGCTTTGCAGCGGCGCTGGTTTCGAACAGTCTGATTGTCGGTATTGTGGCGGCGATGGTTGTAGGGGCGTTGATTGCGCTGCTGATCGCGGTGGCCAGCATCGAACTCCGGCAGGATCAGGTGGCGATTGGTTTTGTGCTGACGCTGCTGGCGGCTGATCTGGCGCAGTTTCTGGGGCAGGATTATACGCGTATCCCCGGCCCGCAGATCCCAAAATGGCCGATACCATTATTGGTAGATATCCCGGTAATTGGCCCGATTTTGTTTAATCATAGTGTGCTGGTGTACCTGAGTTATGTGCTGGTCATTGGGACATGGTTCTGGATGTTCCGTACACGCCCCGGTCTGGCGCATCGGGCAATTGGCGAACGACCTGAAGCCGCCTTTGCGCGCGGCACACGGGTGAATTATCAGCGCTATATTTACACGATTGTTGGTGGGGCGCTGGTCGGATTGGCTGGCGCAGCTTATTCGCTGCATTTTAAGCCGGGTTGGTCTATTCCCCCAGCAATGCGTGGAGACGGCTGGATTGCGCTGGCAATCGTGATTTTTGGCGGATGGCATCCCTTCCGCGTGGTTCTGGGGGCTTATCTGTTTGCTGCACTGCGGTCACTGTCAGCCGGTATTCAAGGCAATCCCAATATCCAGATTCCGCTGGTGCTGTTGAATGGCCTGCCCTGGACTTTAATGGTCATTACGCTGATTCTGGTGAGCAGCGGCGCCATTGATCGCTTACTGTTGATTATGCCGCTTGCTGTCCAGAAGCGGCTGCGCGCATTTTTACGCTCAGATCCGCCCGGTGCGCTGGGGACACGATTTGATAGTTAGCAGCAAAAACTGCTGCCCTTATTTCAGGGCAGCCGGGTCGTTTTCGCGGATGAATTCGCGGTAGGAACGGTTGTGATAAACCAGCGGCCATACCGGGTCTGGCTTGCGCCCTGTGGCAATCACCTCGCCCACGAAAATCCAGTGGGTTGAGCCATCCTGTACACCAAAGACTTTGCAATCCATCCATGCGATTGCGTCTTTAAGAATGGGTGAGCCCGTTTCGCTGGTAAATGTTTCTACGTTATAAAAACGGTCGGCACCTTCGGGCAAGTCTGCGTAACCAGCGAATTGGGATGACAGATGCGCCTGCTCTACCCCTAAAACGGATACTGCATAAATGCCAGTTTCCTTCACCAGTTTGCTGGTTTCCGATTCTTTATGGAGGCAAACGAGAATAAGTGGCGGCTCGAGCGAGATGGAGGTAAAGGAACTGGCTGTCATCCCGGCGCGTTGCGTGCCATCGGTTGTCGTGACTACGGTGACCCCGCATGTCCATAAGCGCATCGTCTCGCGCATTGCCTGATCTAAAGTCATTAAATATGGCCCTCTTGTGATGGGTAAATGTGATTACTGCTCAATATAGATAAGACTACTTGCATTTAACTATCGTTACCACTGTACGTTATACCGGAATATTACCTTTATTGCTCTGTTTAAGTAAGACCTGTATGGATGCCCGGTCTGATCATTTGAAGAGCAATTGCGCCATGCGCGGGACGAAATCGCTGAGATCAGTCAGCCCCTGTGCGAACCAGTCTTTTTCGGAACCGATAATCACCGTGGGGACATCATTCTCGGTATGATGACGATCACCGATTAATTCCAGATTGCCATGATCGCTGGTAATCACAATGAGGCCCTCGTCATCATCCCATTCGGCTAAAGTGCCAGCCATAACGCCATCAAATAATTCTAATAACCCGACTGCACTTTCCATAGGGCCCCGGTGGCCGACAATATCCGTAAACCAGTGTGAGAAGAAAGCGAAATCATACCTGCGGGAAATTTCAACCATTTTTCGCCCCGCTTCCTGCGGGGTATAAACCGGATTATCACTATAGCCCAGTTCATCACGCCATCCCTGACCTGTCCAGTCAACAGCTAATGCGTCTCCGCTATAAATCTCAGCTTCGCCAAAAATGGGTAAACCTGCCTCATGAATGGCCTGCTGATAACTGGCACGCAGCCGTTTGCCGCTGTTGACCCCTTCATGCCAGAGGGGGGGGTAGGCTTCCAGCAGTGCGCCTGTTTTGTGATGCGCGACGAGCTGTTTGAAAAAATTGTCCTGTGCGATCAGTTCGCGGATGGGTGCGTTGGGCTTGGGGCCGTAATGCTCACCAATGATTTGTGGGATATTCCTGCCAGTGAGGATGGTCGCTTGCCCGGTGGCGCTTTGTGGTCTGCCGGGAATACCGAGTCGCGGGTCAGTGGGAATAAAGATCGCTCGCTCGCTGACTTGCTTTCCGGTGGTGTTGAACCAACCCTGACCATTTGCCAGTTGCTTTAGCGTTGGAATGTCGGCAATCGCAAAGGGGTTTACCTCTGGATTATCATCGCCAAGGCCGACGCCATCCAGAAAGATCATCAGAATGTGCATGAATTATGGGTTTTCCGTCTGTGTGAACTGGGTGGATATGACTTGGCTGATTTGCTCATCGAAGGGGGGTGTATGCCCACGCCATAATTCCTGACCCTGACGGTCAAACAGGATAAATTCCGGTGTGTAATTGAAATCATAGCGTTCACGCAAAGTCCGGCCCACATTGGTATGAATATCTACCCGAAGCACGTTGAAGTCATCCCCCAGACCTGTCGCAATCTGATCAACCACCGGGCGAATCGCCA
>JBBSQD010000309.1:0-7141 GCA_038258185.1 Aggregatilineales bacterium
ACGTGATGTTTTCCATGAACAATTGAAAGATATGTATAGCGCAGAAAAACCAATGCCAGAAGCCTTACCTTTTTTGTATAATAAATTGATTTAGAAATCAGAAGATATGGCCCGTACCCGCTCGATGACTTCAAGCGCCTCGACTGTGCCATATCTTCCACCTAGCGAGAAGATGCAATCGCCCTCGCCGCCACGACCCACTCACCCTCAGCCGTGTAGAAGGGATGGTTTGGCGTGATCTCGATGACTTCGCCGTCGATTATCAGATAGGCAATCGCTGGGTCGTCGTGGATATAGGTGTGGGTGACCTCATATTCCCCGACCTCGCCCGTACTTTCATTATAAGCGTAAACGGTGTCGCCAGCTCGATTCACTGCCAAATTAATCGGTTGCTTCACAGAAGGGACGTTCTGTGAAGCCTCTTACCGTGCGCTTTCGTCCTTTTACTATGAATTGACTAATTAAGCCCTAGCGACACTAAATTATGAGTAAGAGTCTGAGTATAATGGAAATCAAGGTATCTTCGCCAATGATCTTTTATCGCACCCAGAAGCGTGAGATTTGCTTGTATATCATGGTGAAAATACTGGCATAGTAAGCCACTGTAAAAGTGGATTTTAACTTTCTGTGACAGGGTGGCGTGATAAAGAGCCGCCCTCAAAACGAGGAACGGCTCTGCCCACGACTTCATCTTAAAATCCACGATCTGACGCTTGTTCAAGTCAGCAGCTTGAGAGGCTAGAACCCTTGTGGCGCGTAGCGCACGCCGGGAAACGGCGCCAAGTGGGGAGAGATCTGCGGCGGCCTCCGTATCGCCTTTCAGTTCAGCCAGCAAGAATGCGGTTGTGAAATGGTTGATCAAGTCACATCCCACACGTGATCTATACATCCAGTGTCAAAACCGACTTCCGTGTAGAAGGGCAGCACGTCGCACGTACTCGAGAAGATCATGTGTTCGGCGTTCTCAAAACCCACTTGTGCTTTCCTATCACTCGACACATGCTCGTAAGTACGCAGTGTACCCCAATGATAGGGGGTTCCTGTGTCCAACGTACCCCCCATTGCCAGTACAGGGATGTCGATTTCCGCCAGCCCTGACGGATCGAACAGATATGCGTCACCTGCCATCGGCACAATCGCATCGACACGCGGGTCAGCCCACACGGGCCAATCGCCCGCTGGCGCAGCATCCAGACCCGCCAGCGCCGCCATTTCCGCGACGTAAGGCAGTACCGGATCGCACAACCACGCCGCCCGCCGTAATCTGCGCGTCCACGTACTCGAATACCGTCAGAATGTCTTGCAGATGCTCAACACACCACTATACAGAGTGTAAATGGCGAGGGAATTACCTTATCGTGGCAAGTAGCCGATGTTTATAAATCACAAGATTCCTTACATAAATGTGGTATAGAAGTTACTGACATTAAAAAGAAATGGGGAGCCTCGCTGTTTTATCTGCATGATCCTGAAGGTCATCGGATTGAGTTATGGCAACCATTGCCCGAATAGGCAATTTCAGTGATTTGCCTCATCAAAGAAATTGCCTGTTCGATTGAAGTTCAACCTATCAGTTTTTCGCGGGGAAGCGCTTACTTAACCATCCCGCTTCGACCTGGGTTTCGTCCTGAAGCCGTTGCAAATGCGCTTCAATCACATTAGCGCGGGATAGATAACCCACAATCTGTCGGGGATTTTCTCGGCTGACAACCGGTAACCGTCCAACATCCGCGTTTAACATGCGCGCCATTGCCATTTCAACCGGTTCATCCGGATAGGTAATGATGATGTCCCGCTGGGCAATAGTGTTAACAGTACCGCCTTCATCAGCCTGAGCCAGGGAACGTAAAATATCACTGCGGGTCACGACACCTGTAAGCTCGTGATTGTCGTTAACGACAAAAATGCCATAATGTCGCGTCAGATCAGGTATCCCTTCTTTGATGCCTTCGATCAGGCTTATCACAGGCATAGCATCCGAAACGATGACAGGATCATCATCCATCACCGCAGATACCGGAATCATGTTTAAGACATTGGTCTCATATTCCTGATGAACCAGAATTCCCGCCCGGCGCAATTGTTCTGTAAGAATACTGGTGGGAAGCCAATGGGTCACAATCGCATCTGCAATCACACTCGTAATCAGGACAGGTAAAATGGATTCATAACTTTGGGTGATTTCAAAGACAAAAATCACAGAGGCAAAGGTAGCATTGGTAGAGCTTCCAAACACTGCTGCCATACCTGCCATCGCAAAAGCCAGCGGCACAATATCCATGCCGGGAAAAAGCCAGACAACCCCTGCCCCAAACAACGAACCGACGATTGCGCCGATCATGAAGATAGGTGCAAGTGTGCCGCCTGATGTGCCTGAACCCAATGACACCAACCACACTGCCGACTTGGCAATCAGTAAAATAATCAGAAACATCACTGGATATTGGGCATTGAGGATATTCTCAATGAGATAATAGCCAGGCCCAAAGACATCCACACCCGGATAGATGATCATTGGCACAAAATAGCCAATCACCCCAACAAATAAGCCACCCAATGCCGGGTGCAGATAAGTGTTAATCGGTAAGCGATGAAAGAGATCTTCTAAGCTGTAGAGAGAGCGTGTTAAAACAATCCCCACACCTCCGCAAAGTACGCCCAGAAACAAAAAGAAAATCAGATTAAGCGGATGTCCGAAGGTGGTTGCAGGAACTGTAAAGATGGGCTCTGCGCCAAATATCTGAATATAGATACCTGTGGCAACGGTGCAGGAAATTGCTAAAGGGACAAAAGATCGTGTGCGGAATTCAAACAGAAGCAATTCAATCGCAAATACGATTGCCGCAATGGGTGTATTGAAAGTGGCTGCCAGACCGCCGGCAGCACCACACGCCAGCAACACCTTGCGTTCAGAATTTGTCATGTGAAATAACTGACCAATTACTGAACCCAATGCGCCACCTGTCTGGATAATAGGTCCCTCAGCACCGAAGGGTTGTCCAGAACCGATGGAGATAGCCGCGCTTAGCGGTTTAAGCAGAGCAACTTTTGGCGAAACCCGACTTTTATTTTTTAGAACGGCCTCAATTGCTTCGGGGATGCCGTGCCCACGAACAAGCGGTGTGCCCCATTTTGCCATTGCACCAATGATGAGGCCACCGATTGCCGGAATAAAGATCATCAACACTCCTAATGGGCTTTCCAAGGGGCTTATAATTTCTGGTTTGAACTCCCCATAATAAACGATATGGGTCACAAGTCCGATTAAATCATGGAGTAGCTTGGCAGTTACACCGGCCAGCGCGCCAACGACTACTGCCATGAAAGATACTTTGACAAGGTTAAACTGCGAATGAATTTCGCTTGATGTACGCATACCAAATACGCTCCTGTGAGGTTCGAGATGTGAGCTAAAACACAACACCCAAGAGTGCTGTTGAATATTTATGAATATGAAAAATCAGAAACGGTAAACAGGTAGCGTTACAGGTTTGGGGGACGAGGGAAACAGATCACCCTGAAAAGAGGGATAGTTAAGCCGTGATCGTACTTTCTGCGTTTCATGAAGATGGTTAATATTTTCTCAGAATGATCCCACACCCGCATCATAAGGCAGGGAATTAATCAGGACATCCCTATTGTATCTAATGGTAATCATCAATACAAAGTCCAGGAGAAGTGGTTTACCGACAAATGCTCCATTCTATGTTCACTGGGGAGCGCGGTGTTCGCTAGTGAAGATGGATTAAACGGGCTTTTGACATAGGTATCTTACAGTGCCTTTGCACCCTGTTTTTTATGGAAATTAGAACGAAACGTAATGAAAACAGTCACGGTTAAAAAAAGCAGTATCGCAAACGCATTCAGCAGGCCACCCTGCTGACGTGCCGTAAAGTTGCCTGCCAGATTACCCCACATTCGGTACAGGAGCGCAGTATGGAGGAGAATCAGATGTCCATAAAATGCAGGGCTATAAGTAACCTGCAAACCCGTTAAGGCGGGAAGAATGATGGGCATATGACCAAAGATCATAGAAAAAACAAACCCTAATAAGAAGGCGTGCAAGACCACAGCATAATCTGATCCCGCATATACAGCCCCTGCCAGGATAGCGATTATCCCGCCAAAGCCTAACCATACATATCCGGCTAACAAACAGGATGCGATATAGCGCGGTAAGCCCCTTTGCAAAATGGTGCGACGCGCGATGTCATAACGTAATAACCAACCCGACATGGAAAGCGCACCGAGACCCAATAAACGGATACCCACTTCCAGATTGATGAGGGTCAGCATCACGCCCACCAGATAGATCGCTACAGTCAGCACTAACAATTGTTCACTGAGAGCGGTCAGACGGCGCACTCTGGACAATTCCAGTCGTTCCCCCACAATCGTGAGGATTAAGAATGCGACCCACAAATGAACCACCTGATAAACAGGATAACCAGAAAGCCACAAACTATTGCCAATAAACCAGCAGAGCGCACCGGTTGCCATAATCCGGACATCACGTGAAGGATGTAATCTTAGCATCAAGCCAAACAGACACACCAGGCCGAGGCTGCCCAACATCAGCAAAAATCTTCCTGTAGGCGCGTCGGGTAACCACAACAGCACGATTGCGCCCAGAGCATTGACCGCTGGAACAATAATGCTCCAGCGGTAACGCGATTCGAGGGCAATTGCACGTTCTAAACACAGTAATGTCCCCAGAAAGCCGCAAATCATCAGCGGACCATGAATTAAAATCCAATCCTGGCTAAACGAATCCATTTGCCAGCCTAAACGCGCCAATCCTGATCCAATTCCACCCAGAAGTGCCAGCAACACGGTCACTAACATCAAGGCGCGCGGGAGCATTTTTCGAGTATTCATCAGGTTAGTCTGTACCAAACATCAACAACAGCATGATCAAGGGTGTTTTGGCATAAACACTGTGCTTTAAGCGGGGTGGCATGTGCAGCCATGCCCCTGCTGAGACTTCATGCCGATCTCCACCCAGTGTAACCGTGGCGTCACCCTTCACAATCTGAATGACTGCTGCTTGACTGGAGGTATGTTCCGAAAGCTCTTGTCCGGAGTCAAACCCGAACATGATGGCTTTCATCCCAGCACTTTTATAAAAGGTACGGCTCACAATGCTGTCCGCCTGAAGGGTGTCAATCAACGATTCCAGATTTGCAATCAGCATATAATCAGGTGCTGTCATCATGCTTCTTCTATCTTTTCTTTACGGTGGATTGCGACCCGCCAGGTTGTCGGCCCTTGTTCCAGATATTCCCAGGAAAACTGGTCAGGACGTTCATGTAAAAACTGATAGTAAAGCGGCTTGGGATCATGATCGTTGATTAACTCAAAGCCTTCTCCGTCTGCCAGTGCATCGAATGTCTGGAAAATCAACGGGTGCCGATCACGCGGGGTTATTTCACGAACATCAATCGTCTTCATTTTGTTTGTCTCCTTCTTTAGATTTACGAATTCTGAGAGGCGGCCTCACCGCCCAGTGGTTTGACCCGCTGCCACATCAGCGCTACATAAGTGATGACTGCCAGTAACACGAGCAACCTACCGGATAATATAAATGCATCGATTGCAAAGGACTGGGCGGCAGCGGTCAGGCAGACCCCGCCATTAAGCAGATAAAAACTCCACCACCCCAGATACTCTGCACCATAGCGATTATCCCGTTGCGCAAATCGCGGCAGGATAAAAAAGGCGATGCCCATAACCAGTTGCATTGTCCAGCCAAAAATCATCAGCTCGATATGGGATGGCAACAGACCCCATGTCCAACCATAAATGGGTATCCCTTTGTGATGGAGGAGCATCGCGCCCAACAGAAAACCGATTCCCATATGGATGAGCGAAGCCCGAACCATCCAGACACTCAGCTTGGGCATATCATCGCTCCTTAATCCGCCCCCAGGTGTTGAAGATGAACCCCCACCCTGCCAGGAGGAGGCACAGGGAAGCCACTGCCAGCGTCCAGCCCAAACCTGCCTGCGGCACAAGGATCATCGCTGGTTCGCCAATTGCCCGCAGGATCAAACCGATATTGAGCAAAATCAGAACTGACCAGCCTATCTTTTCGTTGCCGCGCGGTTTCTCTTTGGAGTATTTCGGGAACATCCAGTAGCCTACCCCCATAATGATCTGCGTAACCCAGCCGATTAACAGAAAGTGAAGATAGACCGGGCGCAGCACCTGCCATTGAGTTGACCAGCCCAGAGCAGGTTGGGCTAACAGGATTGATCCCATCAGCAGACCCATCACAAAGTAGAGCATGCCAATTTTTATAAACCAGCGGGTTAAGGTGGGCATTCAATTTCCTTCTTAAACAACCTGTAACAGAGCATGCGCCAATAGTGATGGACTACTGGCACAGCTTCATATAAGTCTAATGACCCGAGTTGTCGGGACTTTCCTGGCTGTGAAAAATCGCAGGATTGTCTGCGCCTTCAGCGTAAAGATAACCTGCCAGACCGCGTTCCATCCGGCTGAGGGCATGATCGACCAGGATATAGCGTCCCGGCACATCGAGCATGAACTCGACCATGGTTGCGCCACCTAGTGCGACTGTGGTAGTCTGCACATCCGTTAAGGGTGCTGTGGTCAGAGAGGCCTGGTTATACACGCGGTCAAAGATTTCGCCGATGACATGGAACGAGGATGTGGCATTTGGCCCCCCTACCCCAAAGAAAATGCGGACAGTATCCCCAACGTCAGCGCGCAGGGCATAATCATCCATCGTGAGCGCACCGGCAGCGCCGTTAAAGACATAGTATTCAGCATCTTCGTCCAGCATCTTGTCGTAGCTGAAATCCAGGTGACCCTGCGTCCCAAAGGGTTGCGCAGTATAGATTTCGCCCTGCATCACATAAAACTCGTGATCGACCGGCGGCAAACCCCCTGGCGGTTCAACCAGGATAAGGCCATACATGCCTGAGGTGATATGATGGGCGACGCTGGCTGTCGCACAGTGATAGACGTAGAGCCCGGGTTTTAAGGCCTGAAAGGTAAATACGGTTTCGTTTCCCGGTAAAGTCTGGGTATAAACCGCGCCACCCCCTGGCCCGGTAACAGCGTGCAGATCAATCGAGTGAGAGAGCTGGCTTTCGACTTCATTAGCGAGGTGAAG
>JBBSQD010000310.1:0-7117 GCA_038258185.1 Aggregatilineales bacterium
CCGCTGGCAACCGGGTCGGGCATTATTGTTGCGCCGACAGGCGTCATCTACACCAACCGCCATGTCATCGAGGATGGCACCGATTTTGGCATCCTGATTCTGGAAGATATTAACGAGCAGCCTGTGCTGACCTATTTCGCCAGCCTGAATGGCGTTTCGTCCGATGTGGATTTTGCAGTCCTGCAGATTGACCGTGACGCCGATGGTAATCCGCTGGATTCCAACACGCTCGAACTCCCGTTCCTGACACCGACCACCCCGGAAGTACAACGTGGCGATCCGATTTTCGTGTTTGGTTATCCCGGTATTGGCGATGGCTATCTGGTGTTTACCGAAGGCACGATTACCACCATTCAGAATGGCACAGTGAATAATGAACGGTTGCCGATCTGGTATCAGACAGATGCAGAAATCGCACCGGGTAACAGTGGTGGATTGGTGGTCAACAGCGCGGGTGAATTTGTCGGCATCCCCACGATTGTACGATCCGAGGGCGATACCGGTGGGCGTTTGGGCGGCATCTTGCCGATCAGCGCCGCCTTAAGCGCGATTGACGCCGGTCTGCAACAGGCTTCGACCTTAGTCAGCGTGCCTCGTGGCAACGGCCAACTGGATTATCGCGCCACCCCCACTTATGGCTCGGTACGGCTGGAATCGGGTTTCCGGCCAGACCCGTATTCGATCAGCGTCATCAGCGGCGGCGGGACAGATGCGTCCTACATCGGGGATGGCTGCCTGGGTTTTGCCGCCTCCCCGCCCGATTTTCGTCTGTACTGGACAGGGCGTTCAGAGCAGTTGCGTATCCTGTTTAATGCCACCAACCGTGGGGATAGCGTGCTGATTATCAGTAACCCGTCTGGCACATGGATCTGTAACGACGATGCCAACAATACCACCCGTAATCCGATGGTATCTATCGACAACCCGCCGCAGGGTCAATACGACATCTGGATTGCCAGCTATGAGCAGGAAGATTATATCGACGGGACACTGCTCATTACCGAGTTGAATCAAAACCCGAACTAATGATCAAAATCATCATCCACATCACGGAAGGGATGCAGCAGGTCAAGTGCCTGCTGCTCCCATTCCCAGATGTCCATTTTTTCGTTGTTGCGCATCAGCTTGCGTAGCCGATGATAGCCATCGGCGTATTCTTTGGCCCACTCCTTAGCAAAATCCCCTTGCCGAATTTCCTTCAGCGTGACTTCCATCAGCCGCTGTAATTTCATATCCTCAAAGCGCTCCATACGGCTGTAAGTTCCGTACTGGCTGGTCAAAGAAGCCAGCCGCAGCGCAGGCAGCAGGCCGCTCTGTGAGGCACGTTTGAGATAATCCTGAAGCTCACCCGACAGATACAGATCGGTAAAAGCGACTTCTGGCGGATAGCCCTCCTCAATCAGCAACTGCGATGCCGTCAGCATGATGTGATGGAAGGCTGGCAGAATCGCCTGCTGGACAAAAAGATCCAACTCGGCCTCACGCTCAAAAGCGATTTCGATACCTCCCGCACGCAGCGTGCCGATCGCCCCGGCCAGCGCTAAAACTACCGGCCACGCCTGTCCGGTGGCATCCTGCCCCACCGAGAGAAAGCTGAAGAAGCCTTCGCCATTTTCGTAATGTTCGCGGACAGCCACGCCCAGTGTGCGCGGCGCAATCAGGCCGACATCCACAAACGGCGGCGCTTCAATATAGCCAAAAGTGACGTTATAGGCGCTGGCAAAAATGAGCATGTCGCCACGAGTGAGATAGGGCGAGACTTCTGTCAGGTACACCTGCGGCATGATTTCATCGGGCAGCAGCAGCAGAATAATCTGCGTCTGGCGCACAATATCCGGTATTTCCGCCAGTTGAAAACCTTCGTCCACGGCCTGCTGGCGGCGGGTATCATCGCGCTCACCGATCAACACCTCCACGCCGCTGTCATGCAGGTTTAAGGCGAAGGAACGTCCCAGATTGCCATAACCGATTACGCCAACAATTTTGCCGGACAATTCGTTAAGGTCTGCATCTGCATCTGTGTATACAATGGGCATAGAGAGTTACCTGTCTTTGAGGAGAACGGAATGCGAAAACAATACCTTGTCTGGCTCATGCTTGCAATGGCGGTGCTGCTCGTGGCCTGTGGTGGCGACGAAGAGACTGCTGTGCAGTCATTCAGTAAATATAACGCACAGTCTGTTTTTGATGTTTTGAATACTGCTGGCCTTAATGTTCAGAATCAGCGGCGCGATATGCTGGTCGCCCCGGATGTGCCGGTGACGTTTAGTGATCGTTACCTGTTTGAGATTGATAAAATCGCCCCGGCTGGCGGTCAGGTGCTGATTTTTAATGATGCCGATGGCATGGCAAGCTGGCAGTCGTATGTGGATCGGCAGCGTGCTAATTCCAGCACCCGTCGTGATTATGTCTATGTCTATACGCGGGATAACGCGCTGCTGATCTTAAGCCCGAACCTGACCACGGATGATGCCACGGCTTATCGAACAGCCTTTGAGAAACTATCCTGATGCGGGGATCTGAATAGCCCAGACTGGCAAATCATAGCCGTTTCGCTGAAAGCCAAAGCGCGTATACAGATGCTGTGAGCGCAGGTTGCTGATCTGTGTGTTGACAGTCATGGTATAAATGCGTCGTCGCGCAAAACGGCTTAAAACATCATGCAGCAACACAGCGCCTACACCTTTGCTCTGTTGCTGCGAATGCACGGCTAATCGCGCCAGATGTGCACCATCACGGTAGAGGGTGCATAGTTGGTAACCGATGATTTGCTCGTCCATTTCGGCAACTGTAAAAATCGAGGCGATACGCGATGCCTGCCGCAATTCTTCGCGTGTGAGCTGCCAGGGTGGCGCAAAGGCATTCTGATCGACCGCGGTCACGGCATCAATATCACGCGGTGAGGTCAGGCGCACATTGAGGTTCGTCTCTGGGACAGGGGGGATCGTATCGCCATCTTTGCGGAGGGTGATAATATCCTCCTGAAAGCGAAATCCGAGGCGATTGATATGATCTTCAATCCAGACACGGGCGGCCAGCACATAAACCATGCGGATTTTTTTCGCCTGCAGGTCAGGCAGGACATCCTGCCACATACGAGCGATAATCTCAGCGCCGGGGGAACGATCATGAATGGCAGCCAGCCGAAACCAGGCCATGTCATTCAGGGGCTGCGAAATGCCGATCACACCCACCAGGCGCTGACCCTGCCACGCCAGACGCATCGGCCCCGTGTGGCTGTCCAGCCAGTCACTGACATCCTGCCAGTCCAGATGGGTATGTACCTGATAATTGCGAAACAGCAGATCATCCACAATCTGCCGGTAACGCTTCTCATAGGGTGTAACCGTGATCTGTGCGGCGCTCATCGCTTACGGAATTGGGGATTAAATCGCATCACATAACCAACAGCCGTCACCGCAACAATCTGGCTCAGACGTTCGTCCACCAGCCGTGTGACCATACGCCGGTCGAGATCGCCAATTTCTTTGGAGGTGGTGATAATCGTCGGTAATTTAGCGGTGTAGCGATAATCAATAATCTGAAATAATTTTTCCTTGACCCAACCGCTGCCGCTTTCACTGCCCAGGTCATCCATCACCAGAATGTGCGCGTTTTTGATCTGATGGAAACGGTTGTCAAAGGTACTGGTCGCGCCGGGGCTGAAGGTCGAGCGCAGATAATCCAATAGGTCAGCGCTGGTGACAAAGACAACTTCGGTGTTGCGCTCACGCAGATAATTGGCGATAGCCGCCGCCAGATGCGTTTTACCGCTGCCATACTGCCCGATGAAGACCAGCCAGCCGCGTGGACTGATAGCATAATTCTGGGCGATATTCATCGACCATTTGAGGTTTTTCTCTTCTTCCGGGCTTAGAGGGCTGCGGGTATCGAAGTTCTCAAAGGTCATGTCACTGTAGCGCGACATATCACCGAGTTTGTTCTGCTGGCTTTCAAGGGGCGTGCGGTAATCCGGCGCGCTGATTTTCACGCGGCGGATCAGTGCTTCGTCCAGCAGACGGCTGCGGATGCGCGGGTCGAGCGTGTCCAGATCGACATTGGTGGTGATGACGGTGGTCAGGCGTTTGCTGTAGCGATGATTGAGCAGCTGGAATAATTTTTCCTGCGCCCAGTCGCTGGGGTTCTCCGCGCCGAGATCATCCAGAATCAGCACCTGCGCTTCGCGGATGCGGTCAAACATCTGGTCATAACCGACTTCGGAGGTTGGGCCATAGGTGCTGCGCAGATGGTCGAGCAAGTCCGGCACGGTGATAAACAGCACCATGTCGCCCTGTTCCAGCCGAGTGTTGCCGACTGCCGCGGCCAGATGCGTTTTGCCACAGCCATAAGTGCCTTCCAGCAGCAGCCAGCCCGTGCTATCCTGCGCGAACTGATAGGCAGTGTTCCGGGCATAATCCAGTGAAGCAGATTCGGCCTCGCTTACACCTGCCGGAGTGGGATTAAAATTATGGAAGCCTTTTTGCGCGTAAGCCTGTAGATTGCTGAGGTTGCGAAAACGCTCACGCCGTTCCGTGTCATTCTCGACCGGGTTATTCGGACAGCGAAACAGCTTGCCGAAATCGTCGTGTCCTACCGGAACGTCATGGCTGACTAAACCGATGCCCCCACACAGCGATTGTTTATTGCAAACCGTGCAGAGTTCCTCATCGCTATTCGTCGGGTTTGTATTTGATGAAGGCGGCAAATTCGCCGGAGATGTATTTTGCGCCATCCGATTCAGCGCGTTTCTCCACGAGTCCACGATCTTTCCCTTCTCTGTCCCAGCGTTCCAGTATAGCACGAATATAACGCCAGTTCCGCTTGTTATGTTCGACAGCCAGCTTAAAGGATTCTTCCAGCCAGGTGTCGGGATATTCGACTTCCGCGTCCTTGAGTTCATCGGCCAGCAGCGGAGTCAATGAGCCGATATTGGCTTCATAAAGCTGATAGATATTCGGGCGTGAGGGCAGAATTTCTATCGGGTTGTGCAAATCCCCCGGCTGCCATTTGCCACTTTGAATCTGCTCGACAGCTTTGCGTCCCTGCGGCGTATTGGCGAAATAGAGCGTTTCTGCCTGTTGATTGACGGTCACCGTGCCGGTAAGCAATGTACCGCGCTCTACAACGCGTTTTACAGCATTGTGCAGCACAGTCTGCACATCGGCCTGAGCATCAATCTGCCGCAGACCTTCAGTGAGTGCGGCATCATTGGCAAAATCCCGCAGGCGCAGATAGCGAAATTCGCCTTCCTTTTGATTGAGCGCCTGAAAGCTGAACAGCGTCACTTTAAGTTCGGCCAGATCATCAATCAGCGGCAGCAGATCCGTAAAGAACATTTCTGGCAGCCACGTCTGGCGTTGTTTGCCGGGGGGGAAACCGTTGAACTTGTGCATCAGCCTCTGCTCAGGTCAATACTCTGGGCGCGTGCATCCAGGAAGCGGGTAATCGTTTTGTCGAAGTACAGCGAGATCGTATCCGTCGGGCCGTTACGATGCTTGGCGACGATGACATCCGCCTGATTGGGATATTCAGTGGCCTCATTATAAACTTCATCGCGATAAAGGAACATCACAATATCAGCGTCCTGCTCGATGCTATTGTGAGCAACAATATTGCCAACAACAAAGTTGCTGTTTTGAGGGACTGTTAAGTCATAAACTTCTTCTTCGCTGTCCGCCACAATCGAGGCGATCTTGTCCCAATACACATCACTGGTCGCCAGATAATTGACCGCTTCTGATTTCAGGTTTACCTGACCATTGTCATTATCTGCCATCTCTGTGGCAAAAGATTCCGCTGGAACACTAACTTCTGTCCGCGGCAGCGCGATTCGATCATCTTCAGTCAATTCATCCAGCCGTTTCCAGCCATGAATAGTCAGAAATTTATGATTTGCAGTCGCGCGGATGCTGCGTCCCAACTGTGTAGTGAGGCGATAAACTGGCTTTACTCCTGTGCAAAAAGCATTACTGACTTCTGCCGATTCGAGTTTATAAGTGGTTGTGTTCAGGCTCAAAACATTAAAGCCAGACTGTCCGCACAAATCAGCAATAGGAACATAACGCCCTTCGTCTGGCAAATAGACAGGGCTGTCTCCCGTTAGGCAACCCGACTCGCGCAGATCACTAAGCTGCGGACGCTTGTCCGCACGCTGCTCTACCGCACGCGAGAGCTGCGCCGCAGAGAATAACGGCACGTTCAACTCACGGGCGATTTCTTTCAGGCTGCGGCTGATATAGCTGATTTCCTGCACACGGTTATTTTCGTAGAGTGTTCCAGCATTCATCAACTGCAAATAATCCACGATGATCAGATCAATGCCATGTTCGCGAGCCATACGGCGACATTTGGTGCGCATTTGTAAGGGGGTAAGCGCAGGCGTGTCGTCGATGAAAATTTTGAGACTGCTCAAACGTCCCATTGCCTCAACCAACCGTGACCATTCCTGATTATCGACCTGTCCCAGACGCAGCCGCTGCATGTTAATGCCGGTTTCCATCGAGACAAAACGCTGCACAATCTGCTCGACACCCATTTCCATCGTGAAGATGGCAATGCGCCGATCATACCGGGCAATGTTCAAGGCCACCGAGAGCATAAATGACGTTTTGCCCATACCCGGACGACCTGCGAAGATCATCAGGTCGGAGCGTTGCAGACCACCCAGCAGCGTATCCAGTGAGCGAAAGCCGGTAGGTAAACCCAGCGCCTGATCCTGATTGACCATCAGATGCTCGATGCGTCCGAAATACTCGTTAATCGCATCGCGCATCGGAATCAGGTCTTTTTTGACCTGGCTTTCGGTCACGGCAAACATGCGATTCTCGGCTTCGTCCGTTACCCGCTCGATGCTCAGTTCTTCATCCAGCGCCAGTTCTTTAATTTCTTCGGCAGCGGTCAGCAAACGACGACGCGTGGCCGCACGTTGGACCAGCTTGCCATAGACTTCGGCCATCGCTGACGAGGGGGTGTTATTGACCAGTTGCAGCAGATAGGCGATGCCGCCGATTTCCTCAATATGGCCGGTATCCTGAAGTTCTTTACCAACTGTCAGATAATCATACTCTTCGTTACGCGCGGTAATACGCTCAATCGCCTGCCAGATCCACTGGTGACG
>JBBSQD010000311.1:0-7089 GCA_038258185.1 Aggregatilineales bacterium
GATTTCAGCCTGTTATGGTGAGGGAATTTTTATCATCAATCCCACGGGGATGCTCTAGGCATCCCCGTTTTATTTGAGGCAAACAGCAGTTTAGCGGGCGAAATCTTTATTGCCCAGTGTGCGGATCAACCAAACCAGCAGCACCGCGCCGATCACACCGACGATCAGGTTACCCACCAGCCAGATACTGCCGATTCCACCCAGGTTGACTAAACTCAGCGCTACCGAACCGACAAATCCACCAGCCAACCCCAGCAGCACATCATCGACCGGGCCATAACCACGTCCACGCAGTAAACGGCCAGCCAGCATACCCGCCAGCATCCAGAACAACACGGTGATCAGCAGTTCCACCAAACCCATCGCCAGACCAATAATCGGGCCAATCACGACTACAGCGACCAGCACCAGACCCATTACAATCAATGCAGACACTTTTCTCTCCTTAGTACACTTTTTGTACAGTGTTCATCCTACAGAATTCTATACGCAGGAGCGATTGAAAAGTTTTTGTTGTGAAAGGGAAGCCCCTCAAAAATGGGGGATTATTTGGCGACTCCGGCGATAAACAGGTCAAGTGCCAGTTGCGGAGAGATGCGCCCCGTTTTCATTTTGAAGTCAAAATCCTGGAGGTAGCGATAAATTTCCTCTAGCTGCGCCAACGTAAAATTGCGCGACTGGTCAGCGGCTTTGTTGGCGGGATAATCCGAGCGGACACCCAACGCCTCGCGCAGCCCGACCCGGCTGCCCTGCACCAGCAAATGCTCTTTCGCCAGCAGCAGCAAGCGGAACTGGCGCACGATCATGCCATACAGGCCAAAGCCTTCGTCACGTGGGTCAGCCTCTAACAATTGATGCAGCAGCGTCAGCGCGGTCTGACCATTACCTGTGGCAATCGCATCCACCATCGCGAAGATGTTCGCCTCCGCCACATACGGAGTCAGCGCGGCAACATCCTCTTCTGTGATAGGTCGTTCCGCATTGACATAATTCACCAGCTTGATCAGTTCATTATCGGCGCGGCGCAAATCTTCACCGGTTACGCTGGCTAATGCCTGGGCGGCACGGCCATCAATATCGACATCATAGGCTTCTTTTGCCCGTTTGATGATCCAGCTTGTGCTGTCTTTGGGGGCATTAAACGCTTTTTCGTACCCCCCGGCTGTTGACCGTGCCAGCTTGATGATTTTATTGCTGTCCGGCAAGGCGACACGCTCGACAAACACCAACCGCGACCAGTCCGCTAACTGCGGCAGATCATTTTCCAGACGCGCCACCGCCTGCTTGCCGGTTTCGCCGGCACCTTTGCGGGAAATATGCGCCAGCAGTCCTTTGACGATCACCAGACGTTTGTCCGCCAGAAACGGAAAAGACGTGGCCGCATTGAGAATTTCCGCCGTGCTGGTCACTTCACCATCAAATTCAGAGATATTCATCTCGTCATTCGGCGAGTCACCCATCGCAGCCCGCAGACGGGCGACCTCCTCGCCAACGCGTAAATCATCGGTGCCGTGGAAAATATAAAAAGTCGGGCTCGTTTTAGACATCGGCGCTGGCTCTAGGTCGAATGTGTACGGATGGTATACAGCGTAATCGGCTGGAAGGTCAGCGGCATCCGTGACGGACGGCTGGTGATTTCCAGCACTTCCATGTCACCCGGGGCGCCTTCAGTGGTGATGAGACGTTGCAGATTAAGGCCAAGCGGCTCCGAAAACAGATTCGTCAGCATCATCAGTATCATCAGATACGGCAAACGGTTCCAGGCGTCCTTACGGCTCACGCCGCTGACGCTGACCACAGCTACCAGGCTGGCCATCATGCCACTGGTCAGCCGGCTGGTGCCGCAACCCGGATGAACCGCCAGACTGTGTTCGCCATTTTTCATGCGGCGCAGCGCTTCATTAACCGCAGTTTCCACGTCTTCCTGGCCGACCTGCGTAAACAGCACAAATCCAGCATCGGAGCTGCGCCCCATCATTGGGGAATTCTTAAAACGGCGCGAAAGCAGATGGACGGTGGCGTGTTCCAGTCCATGATTACGCCGGGTACGTTTTACATAGGGGATATTCAGTAACGGGGTAATCGCCCCTGCGAAACTCTCTAACATGATATTCCCACTCCTAATTTTACTGAGGCTTTATTTTAACACAGCCCGTGCAGATGAGCGCGGTTCAGTCACAGGTTAAGCGTCTGGCGCCAAATTGCAAATCCCATTAAACTGACTATAAGATGATTTTAACTTAAAGAGGATATCTTTAACCATGCGGTATATGTTCAAATTTTTAAGCCTGTTATTGGTTGCTCTGCTGGCTGTCCCGGTACTGGCGCAGGATGCCGAAACCATTGAGATCGGCGCTGAAGTCGATGGCAGTCTGGAAGCCGATTCAGCTTCGGCTGAGTATAGCTTCACTGGCGAGCAGGGTCAATTCATTATCATTACCCTTACTTCGGATGATTTCGATGCCTATCTCCGTTTGCTGGATGAGGAAGGCAGCGAAATCGCTACGGATGACGACAGCGCGGGCAGTCTGAATGCGCGCATCGGGCCACTGGAAATTCCCGCAAACGGGGATTACACCATCGTGGCCAGCAGTCTTAGCGGGAATACTGCCGGAGATTATACGCTGTCTGTGGAAACCCAGACCCTGACAACCATTGAATATGGTCAGACCATTGAGGGCGAACTCACGACAGCGGAATTGTCCAAGGTTTATCGCTTCACCGGTCAGGCAGGCGATACGATTAATGTGCGCTTGAGTTCCGAGGAATTTGACTCGTATCTGGAACTCAGCAGCGACAGTGAAACTACTTTCCCGCTCCTGAGCGACGATGACAGCGCCGGCAACCGCAATGCCAATCTGGGGCCTTACACACTGACCGAGACGGGTGGTTATCTGATTACCGCACGCAGCTTTGGTGCAAACGCAGAAGGTGCCTTCACGCTGGAATTTGATAAGGTTGAAGTACAGACACTGGAAATTGGTGATAGTGTCGATACCGTGCTGGAAGAAGATGATCTGCTCTACTTCCAGTTTGAGGGCACAGCCGGCACCGAGATCAATATTGATGTCGACAGTGATGATGAAATTGACACCACCCTCACGCTGAAAGGGCCGCAGGGCTATCAACTGGCCAGTGATGATGACAGCGGTGGTCGTCTTGACCCGTCTATCAGAGGCTATCTATTGAGCGAGGATGGCACGTACAGCATCATGGTGAGTCCTTTCTCCAGCTCGGATAATGGCGAACTCATCATCAGCCTGACCCAGAATGAACTGAAATCGCTGGATGAAGACAGCCAGACACTGCGCTTCAGCGAAAAACAACAGCGGGACTCAGTGACGTTCGAAGGTATAGAAGGCGAGCAGGTTCGCCTGACCTTCGTGGTTCAGGACGAGGGTTCCATTTCACCGTCCATCACGATGAATCAGGGCAGCGAAAACCTGGGTTACTTCAGCTTTGCGAGTGTGGAAGAAGCCTCATTTGTCACGACTATCCCCGCCGATGGCCAGATTATCGTCACGATTGAGGAATACAGTTATGACAACAATCAGGTTACGGTAACTCTGGAACGGATCGAAGCAGAAGAATAGTCTTCGCAGCAGCTTATATTCAAAAGGCGCGGTCAACCCTGACCGCGCCTTTTTGATTCTCAGCGTTTACCAGTCGTGGACACTGCCATCGAAACGGCGCACCATCGGCAGGTAGCCGCGCTTATACGGATGCTCTGCCGCCAGCTTCTCATTAACATCCGTTCCCAGACCGGGCGCATCCGTCACGGTGAGATAGCCACCCTCGAAAGTCGGGCCGCCGGTAATCACGTCCTGTGTGACCTGCGGGAAAAAAGTCATTTCCTGCACACCAAAATTAGGAATCGCCATATCCAGATGGACGTTGGCCGCATGCGTAATAGGGGCGATATCCGGCGGGCCATGCCACGCGGTCTGGACATTATAGGTTTCAGCAATCGCCGCGATCTTCCGCGCTTCGGTCAGGCCGCCAATATGCCCAATATCGCAGCGGATAAAATCAATCAACTGCTCAGTAATCAATGGCAGCGCGTCCCAGCGTGTGTGGAACAGTTCGCCCATCGCAATCGGAATGGTCGTGTGCTGGCGGATAAGGCGGAAACTTTCCTTATGCTCTGGCCGCAGCGGATCTTCCAGAAAAAAGAGTTTGTACTGCTCTAAGGCCTGCGCCATCTGTGAAGCCTGTATCGGGTTCAGCCGCTCATGAATATCATGCAGCAGTTCGACTGTTTCGCCCAGGTTAGCGCGCAGATGGTCAAACAGGCGCGGAATCGTGCGCAGGTAAGCCGCCGGTTCCCATTGTTCTACATTGGGCAAATCGTCACGGGTGCTGCCCATGATGCTGTCCATCGTCGCGGCGGTGCCATAGGTGCCGACATTGCCGGGAATAGCGACCTGCGCACGCAGCACCTTGAAGCCCTGCTCCATGCGCTCGCGCACGTTATCTTCGACTTCCTGAAAACTCTCACCGCTGCAATGCGAGTAGGCCAGCGCACCCTCGCGCGTCTTACCCCCCAGCAGCGAGTAGACCGGTAAGCCCGCCCGCTTGCCTTTGATGTCCCACAATGCCAGGTCAATTCCGGCCAGCGCGGTCATCAGCACCGGGCCACCGCGCCAGTATGTGCCGCGGAAAAGCATCTGCCAGGTATCTTCGATGCGATCCGGGTCGCGTCCGATGAGCAACGGCGCAATATGATCTTCCAGCGCGCTGGCGACAGAAAGCTCTCGGCCATTGAGAGTCGCATCTCCCCAGCCGTATAAGCCTTCATCAGTTTCAATTTTGACCAGCACATAATTGCGTCCTGGGCAGGTCACGACGACTTTAATATTGGTTATTTTCATTGTTTTATCCCAAATAAAATGCGTTTTATCCAAATATATCGCAAGTTATCAAGTATAACTTGTGATATCGACAATTACCGGATGATTGGTTAGAAATGGAACTAAGGCTGTTGAAAAGGGGAAACAACAGGGCGCATCTCAATAATGCGCCCTGTTGTAAGTATCAAAGATTTATTGAACGGCTTCTAAATCGTCCAGTGTTTTTTCGATCAAATCTGCAGCGGCGCTGACAGTGGCATTGTCGAAGGCGAATTTGCCTCCAGCCGCAGCGAACAACTCCGGTAAAGTCCGCGTCCCACCCAGTGACAGACCGTAACGGTACTGCTTAATAGCAGCGGCCTGATCGCTCAGCGAGTTACTCCAAACCTGAACCGCGCCCAGTTGCGCCAGACCATAATCGACGTAGTAGAAGGGAATCTGGAAGATGTGCAGCTTACGTTGCCAGCCGGTGACTTTAACATCCTCAAAACCGCTGTAATCAATCCCGCCCATAAAGCGATCCCACAACTCGCCCCATTTTGCATCACAGTTGGCGGGGTCGGTCGCGGCAGTGTGATGCGTATACACCCACTGCTGAAAGGCATCCACGACAGCCATGTACGGCCAGAACAGGACTATGCCTTCGAGATGTTCGATGCGGGCGCGGGCTGCATCGACCTCGGTATAGTAACCGCCTTCACTGGCCGCCAGATAAGGCGCCGCCAGCAGTTCCATCGACATCGACGCAACCTCAGCGATTTCCGCACTGAACTCACGCTGCTGCGTGTACGGCAGATTGGTGCTTTCAAAACAGTGGAAAGCATGGCCGCCTTCATGCAGCAGCGTCTGCACATCGTCATGCAGGCCAACCGAGTTCATGAAGATAAACGGGCGCTTGGACAGATCAAAATTGATCTGATAACCACCGGGAGCTTTACCCTTGTGATTATCGAGGTCAAGCAGATTTTCCCGGCGCATGGTCGCAAAATACGCACCTAATTCCGGATCAACTTTGGTGAAAATGGCTTCCGCTTTGCTGACCAGTTCCTCACTGTTGCTAAACGGATGCAGCGGCTCACGTCCCTGCGGGTCAACTTCCAGATCCCAGGGGCGCAGGCTGCTCACGCCGAGTTGTTCGCGGTGTTTCTCATAGATACGCCGTGCCAGCGGCACAACCGATTTTTCAATCGCATTGTGGAACGTTTCGCAATCCGCCGGGGTGTAATCAAACCGCTTGAAGTTCTTCCACTGGTAATCGCGGAAGTTATCGTAACCGGCATTTTTAGCGACCTGCAAACGCAGATCCATAAACTGCTGCCACAATTTATTGAGCGACTCACGGTCAGCCAACTGACGACTGGTAACCAGTTTCCAGGCCGTTTCACGCCGCTCGCGGTTCAATTCCTGATAGACCGGGCCCATCTGCGCAATCGTTTTCTCGTCACCGTCCCACTCGACACTCTGCGCACCAATGACTTTATCGTACTCGGTACCCAGCTTCTGAATTCGAGTGTCCAGCGGCAGGTTTTCCTTGCGGAAAAGCTCTGCTTCCGCCTGCATATTGCGTAACGGAATTTCAAACCCTTCGGGTTCCAGCTCACTGGTGAGCAGTTTTTCCTTCAGGCTTTGATTAGCTGTTTCAGCATGCGGATAAATATTGTCCAGATAATTATTGAAAAGCTTCTCGGCGTTTTCATCGGTAGTATCGATGGTGGTTGCGACATACAGGCGGCAATATAACTCGCTCAGCACATCACTCACGCCAGACCAATCGGCCAGCCAGCCAGCGACCTCAGCTTCACTCAGCGGACGGGTTTCAAGATCCTGAAAGAAAGGCTCAAATTGGGCCCATGACCAATCCATAACAGACTGAATATCTTTGGGGAGTTTCTCGAACATCGGATTTCCTCGCTCATATTCGAAGTTTTAATTTTTAAATCGGGCTCAAGTGTCCTGCAAAATCGTAAACAGGTCAATGCCGCAAATATGTAATGTCAGTAATATTAAACAGTAATGAAGCCATCACCTATATAATGGAAACTCACAGCGGCACAATAGAAGCATGACAGGCTTGTGTAGAAATCCCCAATATTTTAAGCAGGGCTAACGCATGAAAAAGAACACCATCTGAGTCAAAATGAGAAAGACTGAGGAAAGATGGAGAAAAAGCGTTGGACGAATTCAGCATACAGTACCTATTTGCCGATCTGGAAGACCCCAGGCAGGCACATAAAGTAAA
>JBBSQD010000312.1:0-7081 GCA_038258185.1 Aggregatilineales bacterium
GAACAACTGGTGGGGGCATCGACCCGCGAAAAATATATTCGTGGCATTATCCCCTATCACAATAAACTGATTCAAGTCATTGCCCTGCCACCCTTGCTGGCGTTTTTCTTGTCGGATATGGCTTCCGACAGTTGACTTTTGAGGATCGTGTAACATGACAGGCGAAAACGGTAGAGATCGTATTTTAATAGTCGCCAAAAACGAGCAACTCCATGCCGACCTGGCCGAATCGTTAGAGAATGCCACCGGTTACCGGCTGACTCATGCCGCTAATTTTGAAGAAGCCCTGAGCGAGATATTGCTGACTGACTTTAATCTGATTATTACCGAAGCTGAACTGCCCGACCTCAGTGGCATGGATTTACTGGCAGTGGTCGGTGGTTTGCGCCCCAATGCCAAAGTGATTGTGGTCGATGACGATCTTTCGGCCAAAAGTGCCGTGGCGGTTTTCCGCCTGGGTGCGGTTGATTATCTGTATAAACCCCTGAATATGACCTTTGTGCTGATGCAGATTGAGCGTCAGTTGGAAAAATCCCGCCCATCAAGCCCCAAGCCAGAAGCCAATCAGGACACAGCCAACAAGCAACCGCCGGTTGTTCAGCGCGATCGTGCCCGACGCTTGGACCCGCGCACGCGTCCCGCAGCCCTGATGCTTGGAAGGCAACAGTTCAAGCGCATTAATCAGGAATTGAATCGCCTGCTGAATCATGTCAAGGCGCGTTTTGTCGGCCTGATGGACGGTGATGGCAACATGGTCGGCGCGGCTGGCACGCTGGAAGATTATGATTTGCAACTGCTGACAAAAGCATTGAGTATGGATCATACCGCGCAGCGTTCACTGGCGAATTTGCTTGAGGAAAGCAAATTCCACTCCACCTTTTTTGAAGGGGATAACAACGGGGTCTATATCATCGAATTCGGCAACCCGTACACGGTGTCATTGGCGGTGATCTGTAGCTCCGATGTAAAAACCGGCATGGTCTGGCTCTACAGCAAGCGTACCGCCGCCATCATTGATGAAATTTTTAAGGCGATTCCCCAACCGCGTTCTCTGCCCCGTTTGGAAGAATAGCGACTACTTGACCTTGCGATACAGCGAGAACATCCCCTCTTCATCCATATCCGTTTGCTGATTCTGGATGAGATGGACGGCCAGCCGCATGAGTTTATCCACTTTTTCCTTTGGCAGAATCCCCTTACGCACACTCTGATCGAGACACACCGTACCATAGCCAGCAATCGGAATGAATACGACTGTCCTGAGTTGTGGGAAGGACTGATTGGTGACAGGTGCTTTGGCCGGATCAACCGTCATTGTATAGTTGTCCGTGATAATACACTCATTGGTGTCCAGCGCCTTACGTGCGCTTTTCAGATACGCTGCTTCCACTTCTTCCGGTGCCAGATTCACCGTGCCGATAACCGACAAGGCCGGGTCAACTGCAAAAGCGCGTTCGACGCGTGTAACTTCCAATGCGACGCGCATAAAATTCAGGAGAAAAGATTCACTCATAAGATTTTGCTTGATCCCTTTTCTTATAGCTATGCCAAGATTAGCGCTAATAGGCTTAGAGCGCAATATACGATGACCTGTAATTCAACGCACATCCAGTAATTCTACAACAGTTCTGACCGCATCAGAACCTCCCAAACTGTGAATGACCGGCACTAATGCCCCCAGACACAGCAACATATCCGCATAAGGCAGTTCCGCCAGTTTTTGCAGCACCTCGCGCCAGAAGCGATACGAGCGATCCAGGTCGCTGTTTTCACTCCACAGATGCGCGCCCTCCGTCAGCAACTGCACGCGCAAAAGCTGCTGGCTCACGCGCAGAGTGGCGCGAATGCCACTTTCGAGCGCGGCATAACGGTCTGGCAAATCACTCGCAGGCGCGTTATTTTGCAGGTGTGTCGCCAGAATCGGCGCGACCAGTGTAATCGCGCTGGCCTGATCGTAATCATCCATGATCGAGCCGATCATCATGCCAGTGGCCTGGGCCAGATCATTGGCGGCGGACGGCGGCAATAATGGCGCAATCGCTGCCAGAGCGCTGGCGGCATCATAACCGTTGTCGATTTTTTTGATCAACTGCCAGCATTCAGCGATCAGCTTGCGGCGCTGCTCTACCGAGACATACTGAATTAAGGCGGTGCTGGCAATCACGCGGTCAAATGGCTCCATGATTCCTCTGGCAATGGTCAGTGCAGGCGGGATCAATTCGGCGGGCAGTAGTGGCGCGATATCCGCCAGTGCCCGTGCCCGTTTATATTCCAGATTCACCGCATGAATGGTGACCAGTAATGCCCGAAACACCTTGAGCCTGAGGGGCGTCTGAAGATAAGGCGTGATGCCTGATAAAGCGATCAGACGCTGTGGCGGATTACGAAGCTGCGTGGCGATATCCAGCGCGCGCAATAATAAATGCGGCGGCAGATGCGGCCCCAATGCGCTTAATGCCCGCGCACAGGCCGGTTCATTTTCAATCAGGCGGGTGGTTTCCAGCGCCTGCGTATAGGTTTGCTCTTTCAGATGTTCCGGCAGCGAATCCACAATACTCATCAGCGCGACTACGCGCTCATAGGGATGAGGCAGGTTCGACGCGGCGGCCAATGCATCCAGCACCGTTTGATTGTAAGCGTTTTCCGGCACATACTGCGCCAGCGCGATCAGAGCATGAACCCGCGCATCCTGCGCCTGCATGCTGTGCGCCACCGCCAGACTGGCGACCAGCATATTGGGCGGCAGTGTCGGCGCGATCTGCGCCAATAGCATGGCGCGGTCATGTTCATTTTTTAAGCTGTGGACAGCCGCCAGCGCCTCACCCTGCAAATCCAGTGTGAGGTGCGGAGCCAATGCAACCAGTGCCTGTGCGCGTAAATGCCGCCGTCCAATGCTCATAACGATGGCTAAAGACCGTTCCAGCACCAGCGGGAAATGCTCACCATCGGTCACATATTCCAGATAAGGCGCAAAACCGATGAGCACTTCGGCACGTTCCTGCTCTTCTGGAATGGTATTGATGGAGGTCAGCGCTTTGCTGGTTAAATCGCCGCGCAGGGTGATGGGCAGATAACGCGCCAGGCCGATAAAAGCGCGGGCGCGTTCCGCTGGATTCCGAATCGCATCGGCACTGCGCAGCACCCGATCTTCAATATCCGGCGTGATATGATCCGCCAGATTGGTCAGGGCATGGCTGCGCTGCTGGTCATCATGCAGCCGGTCAATATCATCCAGAATGCGGTGCAGAATGCGCAGTCGCATCGTATAGGGTAGCAACGGTGCCAGTGTGCTTAAACTGCGGATACGCGCCGCATCGTGACCAATCGCCTGTGCCAGCGCGATCAGCTCCAGCAGCACGGGCGGGACAGCCGGTTCGTCGTGCATCAATGTGAGCAAGGGCGTAAGCTGAAACATAATACGGGTATAAATCACCGGGTCTTTGACATGCGTCGCAAATTCCCAGACATGCGTCACAATCGGCTGATAATGCTGCGAGGGCAGCCGCAGCGCCAGCCGCGTGATAATCTGCAACTGGGTTTCGACATCGCTGATCTGCTCAGCGGCTTCCAGCAGTTTGCTGATCTCGGACTCATCCATGACTTCGGCCATATTCGCCAGCGCGACCAGTGCGGCGGATTCCGGCGGCAGTGTTTTTTCGATATAGGGACGGGTGGCGGTGCTGGTCGCCTGCATTTTGCTTAATGCCAGCGCGGATTGAATCTGCTGCGGGATAGTCTCCGGCCCCTGCGTTAATGCGGACAGGAGGATACGTTGCAACTCCTGCCGCTTGGGTCGAGGCTTACTACCTGGATGCGTTGCATGTGTGGTCATAGTATCTACTATTGTGCCGGGAATAAAACCATTCTAAAACGATAAACCAACTTATAGCAAGTCCAGTATGTCCTTAAGCAAGCCCTGCAACACAAACCTTTATGCGCATGTTAGTTATTTCCAAGTTGTGGATGTTTTAATACAAGCAGCCAGCATCGCTGGCAAACCTGAATAAATTGCACACATTTTTTGAGGAGAATGTATGAGTCAAATACCTGTTCTGGTCATCCTTGCGGGAGGGGCTTCGTCACGCATGTGGCCGCTGCGCGAAAAATCGCTGCTGCATTTTGGTGAGGAACCCTTACTGCTGAGCCAGTTGCGCCGTTATCAAAGCCTGGGTTTTCAGGAAGCCGTGATTGTGGGCAACCCGGCCAATGCGGAGGATATTCGCGCCCTGGTGGCGGACATTACAAACCTCAAGGTCGAGGTGGTGGTGCAGGCCGAACCCCAGGGTATGGGGGATGCCATTCTCCAGATTGAGCCCTTATTTGCAAACCGCCCGGATACCGCCATTTACATCAATCAGGTGCATGATGTGGTCGATGACCGTCTGCATCTGGACATGCTCAGTTTATTTAAGGCCAACTCCGCTGCAACTTATCTGGCCGGTTATGAAATGCAAGATTATTTCCCCGGTGGCTATCTGGTGGTGGACGATCAGCGGCGCATCAGCGGGATTATCGAAAAGCCCGGTGCGGAAAACCGCCCCAGCAATCTGGTGGCGATTGTCGCCCACATTCACAGTCATGTCGGGCGTTTGTTAGAGGCCATCCATGCGGAATATGCCAGCGACAAACCGGGCGATGATCATTATGAACGGGCGATGGACAGCCTGATGAAAGATCAGATGTATATCGTCGTGCCCTATCAGGGGCGCTGGAGCGCATTAAAGTACCCGTGGCATGTGCTGGACATCATGGAGCATTTTCTGGCGCAGATTGACGGGCAGATCATCGAGGAAGGCTCCTACATCGCGCCGACCGCCTCACTTGTCGGCGATGTCTATATCGGCAAAGGCGCGAAAGTCTTCCCCGGTGCGGCAGTGGTCGGCCCAGCGTATATCGGCGCGGGGACGATTGTCGGCAATAATGCGCTGGTCAGGCATTCGATGGTGCTGGATCACTGTAACGTCGGCTTTACCACTGAAGTCGCGCGCAGTTATGTCGCCAGCGGTTGCCAGATGCACGCCTGTCGTGTGCTGGACTCGGTGTTTGCGCCCGATGTCAATTTCTCCGCAGGCTGTACAACCGCCAATCTGCGGATTGATAAGGGCAATGTGCCGGTCGTGATTAAAGGGCAGAAGATCGACAGTGGGCGCGATAAGCTGGGAGCGATTATCGGCCAGGGCGCGTTCCTGGGTGTAGACGTAATGACCATGCCGGGCATCAAAGTGGGTGAGGATGCGCAGGTGGGGCCGGGGACTCACGTGCTGAAGGACATTAAAGATCGTCAGCGCGTATATGTCAAGCAACAAGTCGTTGTCGTGGATGGGGATGAAAATGACTGAAATAAACAGCAGTATTTTTAAGAAATATGACATTCGCGGCAAAGTCACCGGCGCCGATGCCCCTATAAACCCGGCAACCGCCAAGCGCATTGGTCAGGCCTTCGGCACCTATGTGCAGCAATCAGAAAATAAAAAACTGGTCGTGGTGGGGCGTGATAATCGTATTTCATCACCTGACCTCGCAGCGGCAGCGATTGAGGGCATTTGCGCCAGCGGTTGCCATGTGATCGACATTGGCATGGTATCGACACCCCTGGTCTACTGGCACGCTGTCCATCAGGGTGATGCCGGGGCGTTGATGATCACCGGCAGCCATCTCGCACCGGAGTATAACGGCTTCAAAATGGCGATTGGCAGCCGCAATCTCTACGGGCCGCAAATTCAGGAGATTCGCGGCCTGACGACCAGTTCGCGGATTTATTATGGTGAGGGCGAAAGCGAACTCGATGACAATGCTTACGCGACTTATCTGAATGACATCGCACAACGGCTGAGCCCGATGCCACGTTCACTGAAGATTGTGATTGACGCGGGCAATGGCACAGGCGGCGTGTTCGGGCCGCGTCTGTTTACGAAGCTCGGCCATGAGGTGACGTGTCTGTTCTGCGAGCCAGATGGCACCTTCCCCAATCACCAGCCCGACCCACAGGTTCCGGATAACATGGCCGCTTTGAGCGCCAAAGTGCTGGAAACTGGCGCGGATATTGGCATCGCTTTTGACGGAGATGCGGACCGTATGGGCGCGGTGGATGAGCAGGGTCAGCTTATCGCGGCAGATCGCATTCTGGCGCTGCTGGCGCGGGATATGCTGCAACGGCACCCCGGCGCGGCAGTCGTGGCGGATGTGTTGAGTAGTCAGGTGTTGTTTGATGAAGTCGCTAAAGCTGGCGGCAAACCTGTGATGTGGGCCAGTGGACACTCGCTGGTGAAATCGAAAATGCGCGAGATCAATGCGCTGCTGGGTGGTGAGATGAGCGGGCATATCTTCCTGGGTGAAAATTATTTCGGCTTTGATGATGCTTTTCTGGCAGCAGGCCGTCTGCTGCAATTACTGGCCGCCAGTGATCAGCCACTTTCAGCCTTAAATGCCAGCATTCCCACTCTGTTTAGCACACCGGAATATCGCCCGGCCTGTGATGATCTGTACAAAGACGACGTGATTGACAGCGTAAAAGCGGCGCTGGCAGATAAAGGTGAAGTCGTTGATGTCGATGGCGTGCGCATCCGATTTGCGCATGGCTGGGGTCTGCTGCGGGCCAGCAATACCGAACCCGTGCTGAGTCTGCGCTTTGAAGGCGAAACCGAGGCAGATGCTTTAGCGATCCGTGATCAGTTTGCGGAAGCGCTGCGGGCTTTCCCACAGGTGTCTCATTTAATCTGAATGTCTGCTGCAAATGAATCATGGCATAATAGAGATTAGTAATGAAGCTAATATGCTACTAAAGCTGGAAGCGATAAATCGCATGAAACGAGCAGTGGTTTTTGTGATAGCAATGCTGTGCTTACCACAGGTTTTGTGGGCACAAAGCGCGCTTGATCGTACCGAAGTAAACCGCCTGTCCAATACCGTCGTTCAAATTCTCACGTTTGAGGGGGATGAGCCGCTGGCAACCGGGTCGGGCATTATTGTTGCGCCGACAGGCGTCATCTACACCAACCGCCATGTCATCGAGGATGGCACCGATTTTGGCATCCTGATTCTGGAAGATATTAACGAGCAGCCTGTGCTGACCTATTTCGCC
>JBBSQD010000313.1:0-7066 GCA_038258185.1 Aggregatilineales bacterium
AGGCCAACACTGCGGCAGGCGGCCATTTCATTTTCACGGTGAATGGCTTCCAGTTCTTCCCAGGTGGCAAACTCATCAATCAGCGAGCGTTCTTTTTCACCTTCGCCAATCGCGCGCGCAATGGTATCGGAACGCTGCATCTCGTTGTGATAGATCGACTGTACCGCCTGGTTATAGGATTGGCTTAAATCCGTGCCGTGCAGCAGCACATTCGTCAGATTATTATCGGGGTGAAACTGCGATTTCTCGTGCAGCGCAGCCATAACTTCTTCGCGCCGGTCAATGCCTTTGCCAAAATCATGCAGCGCGTCAAACGTCCGCTTGATAAACCAGATCTGATAACTTTCCGGATAGAATGACCATGTGCCCCCCAAAACAATCAACTCGATTTTATCAGTGGGGTGACCGTTATTGTGATACGTAATCAGCCGGGTGTAGGTTTGCAAGTACGGGTCAAAGGCGTTCTGCTCGGCACGCTGCGCCCCCGGCTCATCCGAAAGATAACTCTTAGGCATGCGCACATCATTCGGGCAAAAAATACAGGTGCCGGGACACGGGAAAGGCTTGGTCAGAATGGTCACAGGTGTCACGCCGGAGGTGGTACGCATCGGTTTACGCCGCAGCCGAAAGATCACATCATCGCTGTATTCAGGCAGCGTGTGAGTCCCGGCTAACTCGCGATACGCGTAAATCAATTCGCTGCGTCCGTATAAACCACCACCCGGTCGCGGATGACGACGCACAAGTTTATCCAGACGCTGCGGTGATAAATCCATCTCAGCGATCACTTCCAGCAACAACTCGACCAGCGTGTCCGCATGCTGGTCAAGATCAATTTCATAATTCTGGGGCATCAGGTTTACTCAACTCACTATGATTAACCCCTATTGTAGCAAACGACCTGCCCTATTCGTAGATATCATCCAGCACGGACTGGCGTTTGGCCTTACTCGGCGGTTCATCCATCTCGATCTCCAGCCCGCCGACCCAGTTCGCGGCAAGGTTATAAGCGAAAGCTAGCACCAGACCACCAATACCGCCCATAATCGCTGCAAACACAAGGCTTATGAAGTAAAAAATACACATTGTGACCAGGCCAAAGGCCGCAAAACCACCGCTATAAGATTGGAAATTGCCCGAATTTCCGGCACTGTCCATCATAATCATATTGGTAATTGCATTGATGAACAAAGCCTGAAGGCCTAAAGCAATCAGATTCAAAATGGCCGCGCTGATCAGCGAGACAATCGCGCCAACCTTAGCGGCTGAGCCGGGACGAATACGTTTAATTGTAATCATGATATTTCCTTGAAGAGGTTAAAGGAGGTTCTTACATTTTAGTACAACATCCTACTGTTTTTGCCTTATCTTTTTGGTAAAGATTTTCCTACCTGTTCTCTAGGCTTCTAAACTTTAATCCATAGTAATGTTTATAAAAGGGAATAACGTAAATTCTAGAGGTTATCTTTTAGATGGCAATTCGAAATCTCAAATGGATGGGTGGACTTAACGAGCACGAGCAGGTGGTTTTGCATACGCTCCTGGAAAAGCAGATCATTAATGACACGCAGGCTGATGAGGTTTTACAGATGCACCATCAGAACCATACGCAACTGCGGGAAATCCTGGGGGCAAAAGGCTACATCAATCAGCAAGATTATGCCCTGATCCTTTCCGAAATCAGCGAGAACGCCTATTTTGACGCACCGCTGGACAACATCTATTTTGAGCCAGAGCTTATCCGTAAATTTACCCCCAGCGTGATGATGCGTTATCTGTTCTGTCCATTATGGGAGGTCGAGGGTTTTATCACCGTGCTGGTGGCAAATCCTGACGAGTCACAGGTTGACCAGAGCATCTATGACGTCTTTCCAAATGCCACTATCGTTAAAATGGTGGGGACGGAAATCTTTCTTACCCGGCTGGTCAATTCTGCTTTTGAAGCTGAATTCAGTCATCAGGCAGTAAATGCACTCAAAGAAAGTAATCCCAGACAATCCGCGTCGCAGGTTTTTACCCGTCCACAGATCGCCTGTTTCGGTCTGATTATTGCCGCTACGCTGGTGTGCCTGCTGATCAATTTCTGGCTGACCGCATCAATCGCAATAACGAGCATCAGTCTGATGTATATTCTGGCGATTTTCTATAAGCTGGCGCTCAGCCTTGCCAGCTTAGTCAGCGATAATCATCATGTAAAAGAGGCTGATATCCACGATATCAGTGATGCCGATCTGCCGGTTTACAGCATTCTGGTGCCGGTCTATAAGGAACCGGAAGTCGTCTCTCGTCTGCTTAAAGCGCTGTCCCGCATGGATTATCCATCCGAAAAGCTGGATGTGCTGTTGCTGATGGAAGAGGACGATCTCGAAACGATCATGAGCGCGAAAGCCGCTCAACCGCCTAGCTTTTTCCGATTTATCATCGTGCCAGAGAGCTTGCCGCGCACCAAGCCCAAAGCCTGCAATTATGGCCTGCATTTCTGCCGGGGTGAGTTTGTCACGATTTACGACGCGGAAGATATTCCAGAACCGGATCAACTGCGCAAAGCCGTCACAGCATTCCGCAACGCAGATGACAACCTCATCTGTGTGCAGGCCGCGCTGAACTATTTCAACAGCAGCGAAAATTACCTCACGCGCATGTTTACGCTGGAATATTCCTATTGGTTTGACTATCTGCTGCCGGGGCTGGATCGTCTTCGTCTGCCGATTCCGCTTGGCGGCACGAGCAACCACTTCAAGCTGGATAAATTGCGCGAGATGGGCGCATGGGACCCGTATAATGTGACCGAAGATGCCGACCTGGGCATTCGTATATCCGTGAAAGGTTATACAGTCGGCGTGATTCCATCCACCACCTATGAAGAAGCGAACAACGCCTACAAGAACTGGATTCGGCAGCGCAGCCGCTGGATTAAGGGTTATATGCAGACCTGGCTGGTGCATAACCGCAATCCGCTGCGCCTTATCCGCGAGATTGGCCTGAAGGATTGGTTAAGTTATCAGTTCTTTATCGGCGGCACCTTCGCGATCTTTTTAATCAACCCGCTGATGTGGGCCTTCTTTATCATCTGGCTACTCTTCCAACCCGTGTGGATGTCGCAACTGTTTAATGGCTGGGTGTGGGACATTGCGTTTTTCAGCCTGGTCGTGGGCAATGGATTAGCCATGGTGCTGAACATGATGGCAGCCTTCAGCCGGAATAATAAAAAGTTGCTGCTTTACGCTCTCACCAATCCTTTGTACTGGACGCTGCATTCGGTTGCGGCTTATATGGGCTTGTACCAGCTCATCACTAAGCCCTTCTATTGGGAAAAAACCAATCATGGTTTAACCAACTTCACCGTAGACAACCTCATGGATATCACAGACGGCAAGTCATAAACAGCACAATCTGAGGGGCAGTCGTGACAGGCTGCCCGTTGTATCCCATCCTGCTTTGTGGTTCAATGCGGGGATGGATACGAAAACGATCACCCGACTCAATGCCATCAACCGCGAATTTTATCGGATTACCGCAACCAGCTTTGACGAAACGCGGAGTCAGCCGTGGCCCGGTTGGCTTACACTATCACCGCACCTTCAGGCACCTTTAAGCGTACTTGACGTGGGTTGTGGCAACGGGCGCTTTGGGCTGTTTCTGGCCGACCAATTGGGCAAAGATGTACAGTATCATGGCGTGGATAATAATCCAACCCTGTTGCAAAAAGCTGAAGAAGCCTTTTATGCAGCAGGCATCTCCCATTTTCAACTAGAAAATTCTGATGTGGTCGAGCATTCTCTGACTACCGGGGCCTATGATCTGGTGGTGGCCTTCGGGGTGCTGCATCACATACCCGGCAATCAGCAACGACAGGAATTTGTGCAAAAATTGGCGGAAAGAGTTCAGCCGGGTGGCCTGCTGGCGTTCGCGACCTGGCGCTTTTATGAGTTCGAGCGTTTTCGCCAGCGGATTGTTCCCTGGCAGGCAGATTTCGCGGTTGAGCCGCACGACTATCTGCTGGACTGGCGGCGCGGAGAAGTTGCGCTGCGCTATTGTCATTATGTTGATGATGCCGAGCAGGCCACACTCATCAAGGCCAGCTGCTTAAGCGAAATCAGCACCTATCGCGCTGATGGTTTCAGCGCCTCAGTCAACTGCTATAGCATCCTTCGCAGGTGATTTCCATCCCCCAAAAACCCTACACCCAACTATAGATAAACCTTTTGCGTCTGGTACAATATCTCTTATGACGACCCTACCCAAGCTCAACAGCAACTTATTACCGTGGCCCACCGACTGGAAAGAACTTTTCGGCACGGATAAACCGCTCATTCTGGAGATCGGTTTTGGGCACGGGCAATTTTTACTGCATCTGGCCAGCACCTATCCCGATCACAATATCATCGGGCTGGAAATTTCGAATCGCTGCCTGAGCCGTGTCGAAACCCTGCTGGAGCGCAAGCACGTCAGCAACTGCCGCGTGATTCACTCGACTGCTGAAACCGCCTTGACCTATCTACTGCAACCCGCCACCTTGTCCCAGGTTTATATCAATTTCCCCGATCCGTGGTTCAAGAGCAGCCACGGCCATCGTCGGCTGATGCAGCGCGATACGCTGGATGCGCTGGTCAATCGTTTGGCACCCGATGGCAAACTCTATCTGGCAACCGATATTATTGAATATGCCGAAATGAGCACTGAGCTTTTAGCAGCAACGCCGGGGTTGGATAATCTGCTGGATGCGCCGTGGGTCAATGCTATGGACGGCAGGGTGATCACCAAATATGAGAAAAAAGCCCACAATGAAGGCCGTGCCTGTTATTATTTTGCCTATCAGCGCAATCATCAACCCGCACCCGATGTGCCTCCGGGCAAGGAGTTAGACATGCCTCATCTTGTTTTCAATAGCCCGTTGTCATTTGACGAGATGCTTGCGCAGTTTAAGCCCGATGAAGTGCATGAAGATGCGACGCATATCAACGTCATCCGCATCTATCGCGGTGAAGGTTCGCTGCTGATTGAGACGTATATCAAAGAAGCGGCTATCGACCAGCGGGTGGCTTTTATGCTGCTGAACCACCAACAAAAGCCAAATGAATACACCTTGCAGCTTAGTCCGTTAGGGCATCCGCGCCCCACAGAAGGCATTCACAAAGCGGCAGGCTTAATTGGCAAATGGGTGCTCAGTCTGCATCCTGAGGTGCATCTGATCAAGCATTCTATTCAAACTGAACAAGTAGACATATTATGACTTTGTAATTTTCCTTTGTGGCACAATACAAAAAATTCCGTTACACTGAAATAAGGCTATTCAGTCATCCGTACGCCATAGAATTTGCATTGTTATTTATGTTAAATTTTTCTGAATTTCCAGGGTTTTTAGCACAATAAAAAATAATAACGCGTACAATAACAGTGAAAAGATAGCTGCTGACACATACTATGGAAAATCCAAGCTTAGAACTTCCACATCATTATCTGCCAGAGATCATGCTGGCGCATCCGATTGATATCTCCGTGCCTATGAGCCTGGAACAGTGTGTGGAGTGCCTCACCGACCAGCCGGAAAGCCAAACGGGGATCATCAAAATTTATCTGACCCCCGTCAGTCAAACCAGTGTCCGTTTTCAGATCGACAAACACATCGCCCGTTTTTTCGAGGTTGAAGCCACAGGCTACATTATCCGTCGGCGCGATTCGTCCACAATTATTGTCGGCCAATCACGCATCAGCCCTTACACCTACGGCGTCACCCTGCTGCTGGCAGTCATGGCGGTCATCTTCAGCCATTCGCTGTTCGCGCTGTTATTTGGCTTGCTGTGTGTGCGCATGGTGCTGGCAATTGTCGTCTCTGGCAGCATGTGCAAAGCAGAAATTGGCAGTTATATCGAAAACAGTTTGCAGCACTGCCAATCTTACTCAAACAGCTCGCATTAACTTTCCAGATAATCCCGCCACGAATGACCCGGCACATAACCCAGTAAATCCTGGGCTTTTTTGACACTTAAGAGTGTCTCGTAAGTACCCATTTCCCCACGCAGTTCCACACCCGGATAGACTTCGGCCATTAAATGGACGCTTGGCGTTTTCATTACGGTATCCCCAGCCGCGACAATAAATGCCTCTGCCCCGCTGATATCCGCTTCCAGCCCCAAACGGCAGATCGTCCCGACATCCTGTGCATCGACATAACCCCACAAATTCCACTTGCGTGCGTGCGGGTCATCCCAGAATGATGGGAAACGCTCATAATCGTGGGGGCCTTCCATGATATTGGAGAAGCGCAGACCCACGAACGGAATACCCGTCCAGCGATTAAACTGGCGCGCCATCTCCTCGCTGATCACTTTCGACAGCGCGTAACTGGTTTCAGGGTAGAGCGTATGCGCTTCGTCGATGGGGGCGTAATCCGGCTTTTGCCGCTCGAAAGGCAAGCCCAGCGTCGTTTCACTGGAAGCCCACACCACGCGCTGCAAACCCAGCGTCGTCGCGGCATTGAAAATATTATAGGTGCTGCCGGTATTGTTGCGGAAACGATCCTCGCCTTCCTGCGGGTTATTATCCGGCGCGGGGTTAGCCGCCATATGCACCACGGCATCCGCCCCGTGCAAAGCCGCGAAGGTCTGGCCGTAATCGGTCAGGTCAACCTGGCGAAACGGCGCGAGATTTTCCGCAGGGCGTTTAATATCCACATTGGTCACTTCATAGCCGTGTTCTAATAATTCTCGAATCGCAGCGCGTCCGGCCTTGCCTGCGCCACCGGTAACAACAATCTTCTTCACGAATTTGCTCCAATCTAAGTAATGGAAGGGCTGGTTATACCATCTAAGCGTTGCTGCCGCCAAATAGGCACTGCGCTTTATAAGACCGATTTCGGACAATTTTAATCAAACTTTTATTGACGAGTTTTGAAGGTTATATACCGCATGGAAGTATTCGAGAATCGCGCTGAGTGGTATGAGAATTATAAGCAGGGCTGGCTGGCGCATTATGAGCAGACTGGCGAAACCAACTTCAAGCTGTATGAACGTCCTCGCAACAGCACTGCTCCGCAGGGAAAAGCGATTGATTTATCCAAAAACCG
>JBBSQD010000314.1:0-7052 GCA_038258185.1 Aggregatilineales bacterium
ACAGATGAACTGCTGGCGATTCATGATATAGGTGCGGTTGGATATTTTGCGCTGCGGCCCATGCTCGATATCGCCGGGTTGATTAATCCCGAAGTTGTCCCGATTCTGAATGATAAGGAAGCCCTGTACGCGCTGATGCAGCAGCAGGATGCGCGATATTTACTGGCTTTTCCCGATCAGGTGCCGGGCGATGACCTGTCTGATCGTCGCTTATGCCCTGTCTTTACAACCGGTGGTTCTGCAGCTATCAAAGCCGGTGGGGCGAACATGACGATATATGAACTTTCATGGAATGGCGTGTGTGCTGACGATTAGTTCCTTAAGAATATTGACTCGCACATTAAGTTATGAAGAGTGTAAAATATCAATATGAATGACTTATTCAAGAAACTAAACGTACTGGTTAAATCCAGCCTGCATGATTTATTGGGTGATGACAGTAGTGGTCGTAATCGCTCGATATTGTCGCTGGATAAATTAGGTAAGGGCATTGATGATGAAATCGCGAATTTACGCGAGCGCATTAATGAAGCCCTGAACTATGAAGATGAATTAACGGCTCGCGTGCAGACTTTGCAAGCGGAAGTGGCCGATTGGGATCAGCAGGCTGATGATGCTGTGCGTGCTGGTAACGACGAAAAAGGTCGCTATGCCGTCTCGCACATGCAACTGGCGCAACAGCGTCTGGCGATGGCTGAAGCTGATTTAGTGGATCATCAGCGTGTGACCCAGGAGCTTATTTTGCGGGTGAATGAATTGGAAGCGGCTGTAGCTGATGCCCGTCATGCCCAATCCTCGGAGACAGCCCCAGCCGAAGAATCGCCTTCTGCCCAGGAAGATCAGGCATTAGGCTCGGCTGTTAACCGGATGGCTGCGGATGTACTGCGCGATATGCGTGAAAAAGTGACAGAGATGAGTGAAATGATGAATGTCAGCGGTGAGGCTGTTCCAGGTGCAAATCTGACAGATGAACAGGAACCCGCCACGACTGTTGATGAACGCCAAATTGAGGACGACCTGACCCGCCGCCGTAACCGTCTGAGTAAAAAGTAATATGAATGATATGGATAAAAAGCGTATTCTGGTCGTTGCCGGAGATTATGAAATCATCCAAAAAGCCAGTGAAATTCTGACTGAGGGTGATTTTAATGTTCAGGCAGCATTTAGCTATCGAGATGCGCTACAGATGCTTGAAACCGAACATTTTGATGTGGTGTTGCTGGACGCCGTGATGACGGATCGTAAATCCGGTGAGCCAGTGGTGAAACTGCTGGAAACTTACCATGTCGCACCTGTGGTTTTACTGGCGCGGAATGGTGCTGTGCCGGCTTATCAACAGCCGCCTGTGCAGATGGTATTAGGTGCGCTGGATAAGCGCACTCTGTTGCGCGGTATATTATCTGTCCTCAATATTCCATTGATCCATGAGAAATTTATCCAGTCCGAACAGAATTCGCGCGTGGAAGAGATCGAAACCCTTTTCTCACTGGGTAAATCGCTGACTGAAGTGCTCGAACTGAGTGAGGTTTTAAATCGTGTTGTCGCTTCAGCCCGTTACCTGACCAATGCCGAAGAAGGTATGATTCTGCTGCCGGATGATGAATTGGGCCAGCTTTATCTGCGCGCTAAGGTGGGTATCGACGAGGAAACTGCCCAGAATTTCCGCATCAAAACGGAAGACTCCGTGGCCGGAAATGTATTTCATTCCGGGCAGGCCGCTTTGATCGGTGCACAAGGGCTTCAGAAGGTTAAGACCCAATATTTTGTCAAATCACTTCTGTACGTGCCGATTTTATTGCAGGGCAAACCAATCGGCGTATTGGGTGTCAACAATATCGAAGCCGATGATGTGTTTGATACTAACGACCAGGAATTGCTCTTGAATCTGGCTTCGTATGCCGCGATTGCTATTGAAAATGCGCGGGTGCATGAAGAAACGCTTCAGCGAACATGGGAATTAGAAAGTCTGGTTGAGGCCAGCCACGCGGTTAATGCGTCTATTTCTCTGGAAACCGCGCTGCCGAATATCTGCGAACAGCTGGCGCGGGTACTTAATGTCACCTGGACAGAAATTCACGAATGGGATCTTGATAAGCAGCAGTTGCGCCTGATGGCGAGATATCAATGTTCAAGCTGGCGCAGTGGGCAGGGGCCGGTTGTCCGGCTCGATCATCATCCGGCTTTACGGTCGGCACTGGATGAGAATCGGTCGTTGCAGGTAACCCGCGAGGGTGCGGGGATTGCCGGTCAGGCTTTGTATCTGGAAAAAATGGGTGTTCATACCATGCTTCTTATTCCGGTACACGCCGATAAGCAGATCTTAGGGGCTGTCCGCGCCTATTTTATTGACCCACCCGGCAGAACTTACGCTCAGGATGTGATCCAGCATGTGCAACGGCTTGCGCTGGAAGGTATGGTTCTGGCTTCAAATAATTTTAATTCTGCTGAGTCGCGCCAAGTCATGCGCATCACGGAAGATATTAATCAGCTTGTGGCAGCCGATTGGACAGAACTGACCTTACTGGAGGCCAAAAAACAATCGCTCACGGTGCAGGCGTCTGTTGGCTCCGGTGTTTGGGTGAGGCACCCTTATTCAATCATGGATTTGGATCGTTACCCTGAACTATTGGAAGTGCTTGATACGCAGAAGCATGTTGCCCAAAGTGCCAGCCGTTCCAGAAATGATACACAGGTTTTGCTGGAGATGAATCGCAGTCTGGGTATTCTGGCGTTACCGTTGGTACAGCGCGGTCAAACGCAAGGCGTGGTGCTTTTCGGGGATACGCGCAGCAATCGCGCATTTAGCGAGCGCGAAATCAACCTGGGCAGGGCGATTGTAGGTCAGGCAGCAACCGCGCTGGAAAATGCGAATCTGGTGCATGACCTGGAGTTAAGTCTGCAAGAGCTGAAGGATACTCAGGATCGCCTTGTGCAGACAGCACGACTCTCAGCGATGGGCGAATTGGCGGCAGCGGTTGCGCATCAGATCAACAACCCGTTGACGACTATTCTGGTTGATACCGAGTTGATGCTGCTGGATGAGCCGCCCGAATCGCGCAATTTCAAATCCTTACAGGCGATCTCGCGCGCGGGTAAGCGGGCAGCCGGGGTGGTGCGGCGCTTGCTGGCTACTGCGCGTCCGACAGAGGAAAATGCCCCTGTCGAGGCGATTGATCTGATTGATACGATTGAAGGCATTCTGTCCCTCGTCCGTTCGCATATCGAGCAGGATCGTATTCGCCTGTTATCGAACCTACCAAATGAGCGTATACCTTCTGTCCCGGCGGTGCAGGGGCAGTTGGATGACATCTGGCTTAATCTGCTTTTGAATGCGCATGATGCCCTTGTGGGGCGGCCTGATGCCCAGATCGGCATCGAAGTATTTTACCAACCGAAGCAAGCGTTTGTAGATGTGGTTGTTTGGGATAATGGCCCCGGTATTCCACCGGAAATTGTTGAGAGTATCTTCAAGCCATTTTTTACAACCAAACCTGTGGGAGAAGGAACCGGTTTAGGTCTGCATATCTCGCGTCAGGTTGTCGAGCGTGTAGGCGGTCATATTTTTGTGGAAAGCGCCGCTAATGAAGGCACCCGTTTTATAGTCCGTTTGCCCGTAGGAAAAGGTATAGAATAATGGCTTTTATAATTGCAGTAGATGACGATCCCGAAGTCTTAGAGACGCTGGGGCGCGTTCTGGAACGTGAAGAGTTTGATGTTCAACTGGCAACTTCTGGTGCGCAAGCCTTAGGCCTGCTGGAAAAGCGCACACCTGATCTTCTGATTCTGGATATTATCATGCCCGGTACAGATGGCGTGACGATCTGCAAGCAACTGCGGTCTGATCCCCGCTTTATCGCGCTGCCGATTTTGTTTCTGACGGCCAAAGGCAGCACTGACGATATTGTGGAAGGGTTGGATGCTGGCGCGGATGATTACATTATCAAGCCATTTGAACTGGCGGAACTGCGCGCGCGCGTTCATGCTCTGATTCGGCGCGGTACGCATGAAAAGGTAATGCCGAATGACTCGGTTTTGCAGGTGCATGATATGCGTCTGGACTCCGATACCTATCAGGTTTATCTGGATGACGACAAAATTCAGCTCACTTCAACAGAACACCGCTTATTACGATACCTGATGGAGCACGTTAATCAGGCGCTTTCACCGTCGCATTTATTGCAGGCCGTGTGGGAGTATCCGCCAAATACCGGTGACCCTGATTTGGTGCGTGCTCATGTACGTAATCTGAGGGCGAAGATCGAAGCCGACCCCAAGCGCAAATATATCCGTACTATTCATGGCGTAGGCTATATGATCTCGGCATAGACTTTCATTGGCATAAATTAAACTTATAAATAAAGATTAGTGATTATGTGTCTGAATATCCTTATTCAGATTTCATGAAACTTTCACAGACATAAACATTAAATCTTGGTTTATAAAGTTATACTGATTTTATAGTATGATTATGCCCAATGGATTGTGAAATATGCCTAAAATCCTCGTAGTTGATGATGATGTTCAAATGCTCGAACTGGTTGAGCAATTGCTGGAACGGGAAGGTTACGATGTGCAGATGGCAAATTCTGCACAACAAGCGTTGTCTATGATTGAAGATGATGTCCCGGATCTCTTCATTATAGATGTCTATATGCCCGATATGGATGGTTTGGCTCTGTGTCGCAAGCTGCGCAAATTACCCCAAACGAAGATTCTGCCGGTTGTCTTTATCACTGGTTTTGACTCGCCCTACACAGTGACCGAAGCATTGCAGGCTGGTGGTGATGATTTTATCCGCAAGCCGTTTGCTGTCCGTGAATTGAATGCGCGGCTGCGGGCGCATCTGCGACGGGTGAGCCTGTTGCAACAGGAAGAAACCCTGCCCACAATCCGCATTTTCCCGGATTCTCGCACAGTGCTGGTGGACAGCCGTGAAGTTGACCTGACCCAGGTTGAATATGAGCTGTTGAAGTATCTGTGTACTTCGCCCGCCAAACTGCATTCTACGCAGGATTTGCTGGCTAATGTCTGGCAATATCCGGCAGATGCGGGTGACTCAGCGCTGGTGCGCAATCATATCCGCAACCTGCGCCGTAAATTAGAAGACTCGCCAGAGCGACCAGAAATTATTCAGTCGCGTCATGGCCGTGGTTACACCATCAAGGCCAGCATTGAATTTTCTAATGAAACGATCCGCAGCATATAATCCCGCAACCGCAGGGAATCAATTGTGCTTGATTCCCAAATGGTTTTCCGTGGGTTGAATGCTTTAAATATGCAGTATGAAACAGTTGTGAGATTGCTTTAACACAAGTACCCCATACCCACCCTCATCAGTATCAGTCAGTACATGGTCCATGAGATGTGCGTTGTACGCATGTGCTGTGTGCCCGGTGCAGTATGCACTGTGAAGTCTCGGGTTCACCGAAGAAGCTACATGAGCCTTAGGATTGCCACTCAAAACCGGAATGGCGCGGTTTGTACTCGCCCTGACGCTGATTACCGTCTTGTGTTAAATGAGCTCAGTCAGCCAGTTTCGCTCCTGAATAGAATTATCCAGACGGCGCAACTCTGCGGAAATGGTATCAATCTCTTTTTGAACTGCGGGAATATTGACATGACTGATTGCGCGCAGTTCAGACCGCATTCCGCGATGCTGATTCAGCGCATTGGTCGTATGAATGATCAGCGACTCCAGTATGGGGCGCTTTTTCATTAATGTATCACGCCGTGCCAGAGCATCGGTGACGGTCACCCCCGGCTCAATTTCTGTCTGCGTATTGGTCTGATTGATGCGCCGAATTAAGTTTTCCAGCTCGGCTGTGGCTTCATCAAGCTCGATGAGCAGGGTATCAATCGATTCCGGTGGAGTATCGCCTTCCGTTGTGACTGCGCTTCTCTGTAAACGCTGGCGTAACTGATCCATCTTTTTCTGCGTGTCTGCCCGCAGCATTAAGGCCTCTGCTAATTTCACTCAAAACACCCCTTTGCGTTTAGCCTGTGTCTTTTATGCGGATGATACCATCGCTTGAAATGTGTGTATAGACACTATAGATAGACCACGCTTGCGAGCCTGCTGTAAGACTTCGCATAGCCATGTCCGATTAATCGTTTGTCAGATGGAATCGGACATGGCCAGCTTATTACTCGCAAAATCTAGTTCGTGTCACTCCCGTAAGGCCGTGTGATGATCTCAAACCCATGACCGGAAGGATCTAGAAAATAGAGACCGCGCCCACCGTGATTCGTGTTGATCTCGCCCGGATACTGCTTGCGCGGGTCGGCCCAGAACGTCAGGTCGCGCTCACGAATGCGGGCGAAAATTGCATCAAATTCTTCATCACTGACCAGAAACGCATAATGCTGACTGAGGAAGTCGACCCCCGGCTCTCCATAATGCAGCGTCACGTCATTAGCGACATCAACTGCCAGGAAAAAGCCTGCTGAGGTGGGGTCAGGCAAACCGAACAGGCTGGTGAGGAAATGAGCCGACTCGTGTTTGTCGTGTGCAAAAATGAGGAGGTGATTGAATTGAATAGACACCCTTAATACTAACCTTTCATTATCGTGCCACCATTTCACCGACGGTCATGCGATTCATGAGGACACTTTTTGGAGTATATAACAGGCGAAAATCATGTCAATCCTTTATGCCATCACGCGACAGGGTAATATTAACGATAAATTATTGACTATAAACACGAGCATCATGCCATTCTGCGATGGATAAGTTGTGGCTAAAAATGGATTGGTTAATAAAAACCGTCGATTTTGCGGATAGCTAGACAATTCTCTATCAATTTCTCACAGTTGCTGTACGTAATAAAATATCGCTTGTATGGTATGATCGAATTGCCACATTATATTGGTTGATTGAGGGTGTGCTATGCGAAGATTATTCAAAAAATTACTCGAAATCCTGGATGGCACTCCAGCAGTTTATGGTAAGCGTCAGCGCGGCCAGAGCCTGGTTGAGTTGGCGCTGGTGACTCCATTGCTGATTATCCTGCTGGCTGGGTTGGCAGAGATCGGATACTTCGCACAGAATTATC
>JBBSQD010000315.1:0-7032 GCA_038258185.1 Aggregatilineales bacterium
CGCTGCGGGAAAGTCGGGATTGAGCAGGCTGTGCGGCGGTGTAATGACCGTCACCGGCTGGAAGCAGCCCTGATTCACCGGTACATCATCCTCCGCCAGCAGGCGCACACAATACCATGTAGCCGAGCGGACAATCGCCTCCACCGCGTTGAGATTCCCCGCGACCTGCGGCGCACTCCCGCTAAAATCAACCGTCATCTGCGTGCCTTTGACGGTAATCGTCGCCTGAATCGGAATGTCAAACTCGCGCTGACCATCCCCTTCCAAACTATCGGCAAAACGATAGGTGCCATCGGGGATATTGGCGATCACGGCTTCGGTCATGCGCTGCGAATAATCGAGCAGCGCCGCCGCATGTTCCGCGACGGTATCCAGCCCATGCTTGATAATCAACTCACGCAGCCGATAATTGCCGACTCGGTGCGCGGCCAACTGCGCTTCGAGATCACCGAGGCGTTCTTCAGGGGCGCGGCTGTTGGCGGTAATCAGCGCCAGTGCGCCATCGCTCATCCAGCCGCTGTAGATCAGCTTAATCGGCGGGATGATAATGCCCTCCTGATATAGCTCGGTACTCAGCGGCAGTGACCCCGGTGCCATGCCGCCGACATCGGCGTGATGGGCGCGACTGGCGGCAAAATAGGCCAGCTCCCCTCCGGCAAAAACCGGCGATACCATCGTGATATCCGGCAGATGCGTGCCGCCATTATAGGGGTCGTTGAGCACGACGACATCGCCTTCCTGAAACGAGTCAAACGCCTGTACGGCTGCCTCAACCGAGGCGGGCATACTCCCCAGATGCACCGGGATATGCGCCGCCTGCGCGATCATCCGTGCCTGCGAGTCGAACACGGCGCAGCTAAAATCGAGGCGTTCCTTGATGTTGGGGCTGAAGCTGGCGCGTTGCAGCGTCACGCCCATTTCTTCCGCCACACTGGCGAACAGATTCTTAAACACTTCAAGCGAGATCGGGTCTACGGGCATATAGTTTTCCAAAAAGCTATACAGATTGTAATTTGCACTGGTTTATAATTCGTTATAAAATGGTAGAATTAGAGTATAAAATTTCTACCTATTTCTGCCAGTTTACAAAAAAGAAAATTTGTTCTATATTTAACAATATGTTTTAGATTAAGTATGTTATAGTACTGTAATTATTGTTATTAAATTTGTATCTTTACATATTTTAGGAAAACTTTACTGTAAAAAATCATTTCTAGTCTAGTCTATATATTAGGATCAGATTTAAACTCATAATGACTATAAACAATCACAAAACACATAAACGACTAGTTAGATCTAAAATCTATAAATATACAGGTAATCAGCATATGGGTAACAATTCTATAACAACCGCATCATCTTGGAGTGTAGCTTCGTTACCCAAATTTTGCGAACGTAGATTAGCAGAATTGGCTTCTGAAATTGGCCTCTATAGTTCCCCTGAAGAAGCCTATCATGAAGTTTCAGAAGAAAAGCTCGAAACAATTAATCGCACATCCTCAAATTATCTTAAGCAACATAAACGCCCTAAAAGTTGGAAAGTAGCAGCTGTCCCCCAAAAACAATTTTAATTCTTTAAAGAGCCAAATCAGTAAATAACTGTTTGTTTACTTGCCATTAACCATAATAGTGAGTAATATACTATATATTTATGTAAGGCTCTATGAAGTTAAATGACGTGTTTTAAACGCTTACTCCAATCCGTAGAGCAAATAGAAGAATTAGAAATCCACTCTAGTCTTTCAAAAACTAAAGATGTAATTGAGATTCTTGACGGCCTAAATGGTACAGGCAGGTTTCTTATATTTGCCGAGCAAATAAATGGAAACGAAATATTACTATTATCGAAAATGTTTGAACGAATTACTGGACCGCCTGATAAAGTAGTAAAGGCATACGAATATCTCTTTGATATTGTAGGCGAAGGTCATGGTGTATCTATATCACGTAATGGAGAGAATGGCGCAATAGCTGCGATTACTACATTTCGATGTGAATTAGAAACTGAAAGACTCAAGTTAGATTTAATGCATTATTTGTGTACTTTAACCACCTTCATGGAAACTTATTATGATTCCATATTTCTCCATCTAAAAGAACTAGGGGTTTTAGCAGTAAAACCTGATAGCGCTTAAAGACCATGAAGCATGTTTTCATTTCCTATCAAAGTGAGAGTGCTGATTTTGTTCATGTCCTTACCCATCGTCTAAAAGAGCAAAATTATGAGATATGGTGGGATGATGTTATTTCACCCGGAGAAGAATGGAGGCGTGAAATTGATGACGCTATCCGTGACTGTTGGGCAGTTATTGTCGTCATGACACCAAAAGCACGTGACTCTGAGTATGTCACATACGAGTGGTCAGTAGCGATTGGGCGTGAAAAACATGTGATTCCGATCATCTTACAATCTACTCCTGTCCACCCGCGCCTAGAAGTACATCAAAATCTAGATTTCACAAATGTTAAGGTTCGCCCTTGGGATCGTTTATTTAAAAGACTTGAAATATTTTACAGTGCTAAAGATATTCTTATTGCTGGTGAAGAAAATCCTAATGATATTCAAAAACGCGAATCTCGGCTTCTTGAGCAAGGTTATATTTCAAGAGAAAATTTAGTTGAACCATTGGCAGATCTTCTTGAGGCTGAGATAATAAACATCCGAACCCTCCAAATTTTTATGCAGCACAAACTAATTCTCCCTGAAGATATTCTTAAAATTCGTGAGAAGGCAGGAAAAATTTAGAAATTCTTTATTATTATTTACGCCGCTGCTCCTGCACATATTCTTCACTGTCGCCAATATCCCAATCAGCACCACTACCCACCAGACCGGACTGAAGAATTTCACCTGCGGTCAAGCCCTTAAAGACGAATCTTTCTTCCACTGCCTCATCACTTACCGGCATGAGGATATCCACCTCACCGGGCTGCCAGTTGGCGGGAAGCTCGACCTTCAGTTCGCCATCTTCCGTGAGATAACCTTTGACAATCTGCTTGGTCACCATGAGCATATCTCCACGTTTATTATCGTTCTCAATCTTAGCACACATCACGGCCACCACACCGGGAAAAAGTCGCTGACCGCGTTCTGGCTGATATTGATGAGCGTCCCATCCACCACATTAACCGCGTAAATTTCACGGTTGCGGTCACGCATGGAGACAAACGCCAGCCATTGATTATCCAGCGACCAGACTGGGCTGTAATCATCGGCGCGGCTTTGCGTGATATTGCGCAGATCAGAAGTCGCCACATCCAGAATATATACCTCATAATTTCCGTTACGCGCCGACACAAATGCGATCTGTTCGCCATTGGGTGACCACGCCGGACTGGTATCGTAGGACGCATCACGCATGATATTTGTCCATTCGTCGGTGGCCGTGTCGAGAATATAAATTTCGCGGTTGTTCTCGCGCTCATGGACTTCCAGCGCAAAACGGCGATTATCCGGTGACCAACTGGCCGCCGTGACCCACAACGGCGTGCGGGTGATATTGAACACGCTTTTGCTGGACAGATCATAGGCGTAAATTTCGCTGTTGGCGTCGCGCCACGACTCAAACGTCAGCAGTTCGCCATCCGGTGACCACAGCGGAGTCGCGTCTGGCCGACGATGGTGGCTGGCATTGATAAGCTCGCCAGTCAGTAAATCCATGAAATAGACCTCGCGGTTATCATCGCGTTCGCTGACAAAGGCCAGCTTCGTCCCATCGGGTGACCAGACTGGTAAGTAATCCGCCGCAGGATTGTGCGTCACGTTCGTCAGGCTGCGCTTGGAGATATCCAGCACATAAACTTCCTGATTACCGTCGCGCTCGCTGGAAAACGCTAACCGTGTGCCATCCGGTGACCACGCCGGGTCGCGTTCCGGTGCGGGGTGGCGGCTCATATTCAACTGCAAGCCGCGCTGCATATCGGCCACATAAATTTCAAGCTGTTCATCACGCTCGGATACAAACGCCAGCCGGTACGCCGGGATGATCTGTGCGACCGTGACCGCACTCGCCAGCAGCGTGCTCAAAAGCAGACCGACCAGCAGGCTTATCCGTCTAACCAGTCGATAAAAAATCATGAACGATTGAGGTGATATTCCAGCGGGATGTAAGGCCAGGGGTCGGCCTGCTCGAAAGCCTGCACCAGCGATTCAGTCACGGGCGCATCAGGATGATAAGTCCTTTTCCAGACGTTAAACGGATGCACGTGCATGCGGGCGGTTTCAAATTCCTTCATGACCAGTCGCGCCACCGTGCCATATTCCTCGACAAAATGCTGCGCCTCGAAGGCGGCCAAAACCGGCGCGGTAGCAAACGGCACCCGCCGAAAAGTCGGCTGCCAGCCAGACGCATCCCCGCGCAGCAGCATATAACTCGCCCCGCCTAAACCATCCAGCGGCACCCCCACCGAGCCGGGATTGAGCATCTGCCAGCGCCCCACCTGCCGGTTCATTCCCAGATGCGTATGCGCGCCGATGGCCACCGGCTCCGTGACATTTTCCAGCTTGGCTGCGATCTCGGCATCACTCATCAGCGGATGTATCCCGCGCCAATGGTCAGCCGGGGAAGCATGAAACACACGTATCGGCGGCGCATCGGGGAATTGCAGGCTCAGTTCATCCGGCCAGGTGGCGATCAGATTATGCCAGCGCCCTTTTAACTGACCATAGAGCCACGGCAGCAGACTGTAATCCACCCAATGTGCCGGTTGGCGCGGCGTGTTGTAATTCAGCAGATAAAATTCGTTGTTTCCGCGGATCACCGCCCAGCCTTCACGGGTGACGATCTCTATCACTTCGGCGGACTGTGGCCCCCAGTTGATTATATCCCCGGCCACAATCACGCGGTCAATCTCGAACTGCGCCATATCCGTCATGACGGCTTCAAGCGCGGGTAAATTGCCATGAATATCCGACAGTACAGCGAGGTGTGTCATGCTAACGCTCCAGAATGAGATTACGGTACGCATCCACTCGTGCTGTCCAACCCTCTGCGATAAAAATCGTACTATCCAACTGAAAGACCAGCGCTGGCCCGCTGAAGGTCATACCCGGTTGCAGCGCGGCGCGGTCATAATAGGTAAAATGCTCATTCTGGCGCAGCGGAACCGCCGCCTGTGAGGTTTCTGCCTCTGGCGCAATCACCGGTTTTTCGACCTGTCCCACCGCCTGCACCCGCAGATTAACCACTTCGACGGCGCGCCCTTCCAGCGCATGACCATAAGCCCGTTCGTGCTCGGCATGGAACGCGGCGACAATCGCGTCGCTATAAGGGATGGTCAGCTCAAACGACTGACCGACATAACGCACATCCAGCAGCGCATAAAACAGCATATCGTCTGGCGCAATGCCTTCGGCCTGCAAATCGTGCTGCGCCTGGATAATCATCTCGTCGAGTTGTGGCTGCAAATTGAGCGTGTCGCTGACAGGCTGCAAAATCGCCCTGCTGTAATCGCGCTGGACATCCGCCACCAGCAGACCAAACGCGCACAGCACACCGGGATACAGCGGAATCAAAACGCGCGGCATTTCGAGCCGTTCCGCCACCGCGCAGGCATGCAGCGGCCCCGCTCCGCCAAACGCCACCAGCGTAAAATCGCGCGGATCGTAACCACGTGCCACCGAAACGCGCCGCAGCGCCCGGTCAATATTCACATTAGCGATGTCAATCACGCCCTGCGCGGCGGCTTCTTCACTCAGGTGCATGGATTTCGCCAACTTCTTGAGGGATTTACGCGCATTTTTGATGTCCAGCGCCATCCCACCACCGAGAAAATGCTCCGCATCCAGGCGGCCTAAAACGGCGTTGGCGTCACTCACTGTGACTTGTATGCCACCCTGCCCGTAGATAATCGGGCCGGGGTCGGCTCCGGCGCTTTCCGGTCCGACGCGCAGCGCCCCACCCGCATCCAGCCGCGCGATTGAGCCACCACCCGCGCCAATGGTTTCAATATCCAGCATGCGGATGCGCATGGGCAGACCATCAATTTCCGCCTCTGCACGACGGGTGGGCATGCCGGGACACAACGCGACATCGGTCGAAGTCCCGCCCATATCCAGCGTGATAATCTGATCGTAACCGGCCAACTGCGCCAGATAAAACGCGCCGATCACCCCGGCAGCCGGGCCACTGAGCGCGGTCTGCACCGCCTGCTGACGCGCCGCCCCGGCACTGATCACGCCCCCATCGGACTTCATCACCAGCAGTGGCGATTCGTCGGGTAAGGCATCTTCCAGTTTTTGCAGATAACGACTCATCACGGGTCGCACATAGGCATCCAGCGCGACCGTGCTGGCGCGTTCATATTCGCGGAATTCCGGCAGCACCTCGCACGACAGCGAAATCTGCCAGTCGGCCAGTAAGCCGCGCTGCAAAATCCGCTCACGCACCGCCAGCTCATGCGCCGGATTGATGAAGCTGTACAGAAAGCACACCGCCACCGATTCAATGCCCTGCTCGGCCAGTTGATCCAGCACGTTATCCAGCGCGCGCATGTCCAGCGGAGTCAGCACCGCGCCGGTATAGTCGAGGCGCTCCGGCACTTCAAAACACCATTGACGCGGAATCAATGGCGGTGGCAGTTGCGGTTGTAAGGCGTACAAATCCGGGCGATTCTGCCGTCCGATAAACAGCACATCACGGAAGCCCTGCGTGGTAATCAGTGCGGTTTTCGCGCCTTTGCGCTCCAGAATGGCATTGGTCGCTACTGTAGAGCCGTGCGACACGCGCGCGCCAGCGGTCATGCCGACAGCATTTAACCCGGCCAGCATCGCTTCGGCTGGATTGGCTGGCGTGCTCAGTAACTTGTGAATCTGCAAGCGACCATCCACACTCAACACCAGATCGGTAAACGTCCCTCCAATATCCACGCCAATGAGCACAGGCGATCCGGTCATGAGGCCGCCGCTGGGGTTGGATCATGCTGGCTGTCATCCGCATTCGGCAGCAGACCGGCGGGCCGTGGCGGAGTCGCAAAACGCCCATAAACATATTTGATCAGATCGCGCATCACCGCAAATAACGGCGGCGTGAG
>JBBSQD010000316.1:0-6963 GCA_038258185.1 Aggregatilineales bacterium
AATTAAATAATTTATCCATCACCGGGCTGTGTGGGGTAGGCAGCAGCACCAATCCGTCAATTTTTCCTCCTGCCAGTGCGGCGTAAATATCATCAACTGAACTGCGCTCAAAGCTACCGAAAATCAGCAAATCCTGGTGATGCTGGCGGCAGCTTACCTGCAGGCCATTCAGCACCGTGCCTGTAAACGGATCGTGCGCGTTCAGGCTTTCATAACCCGTGTAGTAGCCGATAATATTGGTGCGACTGCGACGCAATGCCAATGCCACGGCGCTGGGTGCATATCCCAGTTCGTTGGCGGCTTTTAAGACGCGCTGACGGGTCGCTTCGGAAACACGCGTGCCAGCATGAGCCGTTCCGTTAAGGGCGACTGAAACTGTGACCCGGTTTACACCCGCTTTTTTTGCGACATCGCTCATGGTTGGCTTGCGTTTTTTTTGCATATCACTTAAAGTTGAACTACACGTGTAGTTCAATAAGTACCGCATATTAATGTAAATGTCAATAATTTTGGATGCTGGTGAAAAATTTGTGCAATTGCTTGCAGAAATCAGTTAAAGCCATTATATTGTGTACACGTGTACATTTTTAGAAATTAAACTTGATTTAGAATTTTTTGGAGCTGTTTTTATATGGCTCAGAAACCGAAAAAATCTTCCAGTGTGACCATTGTGGATATTGCGCACGAGATCGGTGTATCGCATGCGACGGTGTCGCGCGTGCTGAATGACCGCGATGGGGTGAAGCCTGTCACGCGCCAGCTGGTGCTGGATGCGGTTGAGCGTCTGGGCTATGTGGCGAACCCGCAGGCACGACGTCTGGCAGGGGGCAAATCCGGTGTCGTGGGTCTGATCGTCTCCGGCCTGACCAATGGTTATGCCAATCTGCTGCTGGAAGGGATTGAAACCGCCCTTAGCGAAACAGATTATGATCTGCTGTTGTACAGCAGCATCTCCCGTTCACGCCGCCAGATACACGAAAGCAGTTATGTCGACCGGCTGATGAACGGCATGGCCGATGGTCTGCTGATTATTTCCCCCTTTTTCCCAGAACCTTATCTTGACCGGCTGGAACGCCATCACTTCCCCTATGTCCTTGTGGATCATTCCGACCAGCGTGCCAATAATCGGCCTGCGATTTCTGCCACCAACTTTGAGGGCGCTTTTGAGGCGACTGAATATCTCATCAAAATGGGCCACCGCCGGATTGGTTTTATCACCGGCTGGCAACTGCACCCCTCGACCCATGAACGTCTGGTAGGCTATCAGGCGGCACTGACCGCGCATGATCTGACATTTGATCCGGCGCTGGTGCGTGAGGGTAATTTTCTGGTGGGCGGTGGTCAACAGGCTGGTATGGAACTGCTGACTCTGCCGGATGCGCCCACGGCCATTTTTGCCAGCAGTGATGATATGGCAATTGGTGTGATGTCTGCCGGACGCACGCTCGGCCTGCGTATCCCGGATGATATTTCGATTGTCGGTTTCGATGATATTCATCAGGCCAATCTGGTTTATCCGCGCCTGACCACCGTGAGTCAATCGCTGCATGAAACGGGCAGGCTATCGCTCAAAATGCTGCTGGATTATATTGAAAATCCGCAGTTGCCGCGCCGACAGGAAGTGGTCGCGACGCATCTGGTCATCCGTGATAGCTGTCAGCCACCATCTGCAATCCACCAGGAGGCACAGGATTTTCCTGTAAATGTGCCGACAGCACCACATAAATAACGTGAAAGGAGTGCTGACTTGTAAAGCGGTGCTGATAAATCAATCGTGTTGTTTCTGTTAAGAGTTATTGAAAAGAGATTAATGACCATGCAAAAAAATACTGTATCAAGGCGGGAATTTCTAAAAGTTATGGGGGCTAGTGGTGTCGGTCTGGCCGTCACGGCTGCCGGTGTGCCTGCTCTGGCAGCGAGTGGTAGCGCTGCTCCCCGCGCACAGGATGCCGAAGTGGTTCTGCAAACTGCAAGCTGGCCCTATGCGCCGCTGCCGGAGACTGAGCCGGAAGGTGGTTATACACCTTATGAGCAGGCTTTGACCATGTGGCTGGAAGATAACCCCAATGTGCGCATTGAAACGGTTGAAGTCGGCATCTGGGATACTGCCGCGCTGCTGACCTCCATTGCAGGCGGCACTGCACCCGCTTATTTCTCCACCGGGGTGATCGGCAACTGGAACGTCGCTGGAATGCAGGCGGCCTACGCTCAGGGTCTGGTAGCCGATATCACCGAGCAATATCAGGCATTTGATTTTGAGAATAAATTCAGCGCACTGGCTAAAGCGGGCAGCGCTTTCTATAAACTGGGTGACCGCGTGTTTGGTGTATTGAACGAAATCGCACCCGGCAATGGTATTTTTTACCGGCGCGACTTCCTGGAAGAAGCAGGATTGCCGGAACCGACAGTCGACTGGACATGGGAAGATGTGCGTGAGTATGCTCGTGCCCTGACCACGGCGGATCGTAAGGGGCTGGTAATGCAGCGATTTGGCTTGGACTGGCAGCTGAGCGCGGAGGGTTTGGGTGCAAGTTCGCTGTTGAGCCGCATCCCTGACCCGTCCAGCGGCTGGAACTGGAAATGGGATTACACCTCATATCCTGAACTTTACGCCAGCACTATTGAGCGGCATCGGGCGATGGCTTTTGATGATGCGTCGATCCTGCAGGATCTCACCTTCGATGATGGTTCCGTCGCACAGTCCTTCTATAATGGCGAAGCGGCCATGATGACCAATCCATCGCAGTTCTACACCCGCACGACCGAGCCGTGGCCGTATACACTGGCGCAAAATCTGGACCGGCCCATGGAAGAAGTGGTCGGCTTTATGACGCATCCGAAGGGCCTTGATGGGCATCTGAACCCGGCAGCCCGCGTGATTATCCCGCCCACTGGCCTCAGCCCTGATCTGAGCAGCTCGGAGCAGGAAGTGGCTTTAAGCCTGTATAACTTTATGGAAATGGAAGATGGGTTTGACTTCCAGCGGCGCCTGCGTTTTGAAGAAACCGGCGACCTGAAGGAAGCCTTTGCAATCTTCCCCTTCCCACGTGCCAAAGATACCATTGATGGTGTCGAGGGGACTGCCGCTGATGCCTGGGGGCAGGACTTTATCGATGTGCTGAATTATCATGCTGAAGTCATCAGCGGTTATCCTGAACCCGGTCTGTTCTTCCCGGCAGAACAAAACCTGGGGCCGACCGATGATGCCTGGGTCGATGCCCGGTCGACACTCAGTTATGAGCAGGGCGATCTGGACTTTGCGGCGGTTCTGGCGCAGGCACAGGACACCCGTAACCAGCAGGCAGCAGGTTTTGTCTCCAGCGTGCCGGACGATGTCTTTACCGAAGCCGCTGTGGCGTACTTTGCCGCCCATGATGCTTACTGGCAGCAGGTCGCACCGGATTTCTACGAAAATACCTTTACACCCTGGTACGATTCGGTCATTAAGCCCGCACTGGGAATGTAGTAACGCATTGATGCGGGCAGTGACACAGTCGCTGCCCGTTGTTCACGGCCAGTAAAAAGAGTTATTTGAAAGGATATTTATGGCCCAGGAAACCGCTACTATTTCGACTCCCATCAGCACGGATGGTCAGGGTCAGGAACGCATACAGACCCGGATAACACGGCGTGGTCGCATCGAAAAATGGCTGTTTTTAGTACCCGCTCTGCTGTTTCAGACATTCTGGGGCTGGTATCCGCTGATTGTCGCCTTTCTGCTGAGTTTTACCGATGCCCGCCCGCGCGGCCCCATCAGCTGGACAGGCGTGGAAAGTTATCAGCGCATGTTCAACGACCCGTTGACGTGGCAGGCTTTCCAGGTGACTTTTACCTATGCGCTGCTGTCGATCGTGCTGACGTTTATGATCCCGATTTTTGTGGCGATTCTTTTGATGGAAATGCCACGTCGCCACATGCGCTGGATGATGCTGTTGTGGTTCTTACCCCTCAGCGGGATCGCCTCTACTATTTTGTGGCGTTACCTCTATAACGCGCAGTATGGTCTGTTTCAGTATGTCGCCACTGATATTCTGGGGATGGCTCCTCAGCCGTTCCTCAATAGCAGCGATCAGGTGATTTTCTGGCTGATCTTCCCCGGCTTGCTGCTGTTTGGCCCGGGCCTGATTTATCTGGCCGGGTTGCAGGGTATTCCGCAGTCTTACTATGAGGCTGCCGAAGTCGAAGGGGCGAATTTCTGGCGCAAAATCTGGACGATCACGCTGCCACGTCTGCGCCCGATTATCGCCATGACGCTGACCTTCGCCATCATCGGCACGTTGCAGATTTTCGACTGGCCGCAGATCATGACCGGCGGTCAACCGGGCGGTGCCAGCCGTACAGTGGTCATGTATATGTACTCTTTGTTGAGCAATCTGCGTTATGCCGATGGCACAGCACTGGCAATTATGTTATTCGCGGTCATTTTTGGCCTCACCATTTTTTATCGCACGGTCTTCCGCGAAGACCCGGACGCTTAGTCGAGGGGGTGAACAATGGCTTTATTTCCAAGAGTTGGCCGCAAACAGCCGGGTGTCCGCATAGGCTGGTACACGGTTGTGGCTTTTCTGGTGGTGGGCATTATTCTGCATCTGCTGCCGTTTTATTTCATGATTACCACATCGTTTAAGACGGCGCAGGAGACTTTCGCCATCCCGCCGACCTTATGGCCGCAGAACCCATCGACCAATGCGTGGGATCTGGTCTTAAATGTGACCACGGCTAATTCCACTAGTGAGCGCATCCGCACACTGCTGCCGCAGCCGATGCACGTTTATTTCCGCAATTCAATGATTCAGGTATTGGGGGCGATGGCGATTTCGCTGCCGGTGACGGCCTTAGCGGCTTACGCCAACAGCAAGTTACAGCGCGGACGATCCGCACGCTGGTTCTTCCTGTTTTTTATCGGCACGCTGATGCTGCCATTTGCCGTGACGCTGATTCCGTCTTTCCTGCTCACGCGTAATTTTCCATTTCCCACACCGAATCCACCGTTGATACCCGGCACGGAAAATCCATTTCCGACGCTGCGTATCTGGAATACGCCGTGGGCGATTATCATCCCGGCGGGGTTTAATGCGTTTAATTTTCTGCTGTTCAAAGGCTTCTTCGACACCATCCCCAATTCGATTATCCAGGCGGCGCGGGTGGATGGCGGGTCGGAATTTAATATCTTCCGGCGCATCGTTTTCCCGATGAGTATTCCGGTGTTCGCGGTCGCGGCCTGGTTCCAGTTCGGCGCATTGTGGGATTCTTTCCTGTGGCCGCTGGTGGTGCTGCAAAGTACCGATGTCATCCCCATGTCGGTGGCGATTAACAACCTCGTTCAGGCATTCCAGCAGGCCGGTGTGACCAATGCCGATCAGGCAATGGGCGCGTCGCAGGCGTTCCAGCAGGCGCTGGATGCCGGGCTGTCGTGGCCGGCGTTGATGGTGCTGGGCATTTTACAGACGATACCGGTGTTTATCATGTTTATCATCTGCCGCGAATATCTCTTAAAAGGTGTCCGGTTGCGAGGATTGAAGTAAACAATGGCTAAGGTCGAAGTACGCGACGTAATGAAGCAGTATACCGCAGCGCAGGAAGAAGCCTCACGGTTTGACCGTGACCGTCCCGCGCTGGATCATATCAATCTGACGATTGCGGACGGCGAGATTATCAGCATTGTCGGGCCATCGGGTTGCGGCAAAAGCACGTTGCTCAAGACCATTGCCGGGTTGGAATTCCCCAGCAGTGGTCAGGTTTTGTACAACGATTTTGATGTGACCAGTGTCGAGCCACAGCATCGCGGTATTGGCATGGTGTTTCAGGATTATGCGCTGTATCCGACCATGCGCGGCAAAGGCAACCTGCATTACTATTTCGAGGTGCATAAACGTACCGAGGAAGATATGGAGGAGCGCACGCGTGAAGTCGCCCGCATGATGGGCGTGGGCTTTGACATGCTGATGGGTCAGAAGACCGATACACTCAGCGGCGGTGAACAGCAGCGTGTGGCAATCGCCCGTTGTATTGTGCGCGATCCGCTGGTCTTTCTGATGGATGAGCCGATCAGCAATCTGGATGCGAAACTGCGCGAAAGTACGCGCATGGAAATCAAGAAGATGCTGCGCAAGTTTACAGTGACGACGGTATATGTCACGCACGATCAGCAGGAAGCGATCTTCATGGCGGATCGTATCGTCGTGATGCGTTATGGCAAGATTGAGCAGATCGGCACCTATGACGATCTGTATTACACCCCGGCGAATCTGTTTGTCGCGTCGTTTATCGGTTCACCGCCGATGTCGGTACTGCCGGCGCGGCGCGAGGGTTCTGCACTCGTGCTGGAAGATGGCAGTCGTTTTGATCTGCCGGACAGGCTGGTGGCGGAACTGCCGGAAGGCGCGCTGCGTTTAGGGATGCGTGCCGAAGGCTGGCTGATTGGGGAAGGCTTGGCGAGTCAGGTACGTCATATCGAGCGGATTCCGACGGAACAGGCTTCATTTATTCACGCAGTGGTCGGCGGTGTGCATGTGACGGCGCTGGCACCGATGGAACATCCGCAGGTGGATACGGTGCAGCTTGCGCCGGATTGGGAACAGGTTTATTTCTTCGGCGCGAATGACGAATTACCGCTGTATACGCCGGGTTTCCCGGAACTGTTTTAAGCCGCAGGCTTCACAAAAAGATGGTGTGAGAAAAAATTATGGCGCTTATTCAAGTAGAAAATTTAACCAAGCAGTTTGATAACGATAAAGTTGCGGTCAACAATGTCAGCTTTCAGGTTGATGATGGCGAATTTCTGGTGCTGGTAGGGCCATCCGGTTGTGGCAAGACGACGACTCTGCGGCTGCTGGTGGGGCTGGAAACAGTCACCTCTGGCGAAATTCATTTCGGTGATCGTCTGGTGAATGAGATCCGCCCCCGTGACCGCAATGTGGCGATGGTCTTTCAGGATTATGCGGTTTTCCCGCATATGAATGT
>JBBSQD010000317.1:0-6962 GCA_038258185.1 Aggregatilineales bacterium
CATTGGGGGATATGCTGCCGATCTACGATGCACAGACCAAAATGTTCTGGCAACCGGGTGGCGCAGCACAACCCTTCCCTGTAACCGATGGCATCAATGTGATTACGTACAATTGGAATGTCAACAGCGATGATTGTGGCTGGGCAATGCCGGATACGGTTGATCTCGACACCTTCGAATTTGACGAGGGCGTGATTGCCAATATTCTCGGTGATCCGGTATCTGTCGGGAATTTCTATAACCCCTACAATGCCTATGACTACGGCGACGGTGTGATTATCATCTTCCATGACTTGAACCGTGTGACCGGACGCGTTTTGCCGACGATTTTGAGCGAATTGCAATTGGCAGGTGCGACCTTCGAAGCGTTACCGCGTCCGTGGGATAGTGTAGGGACGATGCCGGTTGCGCTGGGGACACCGCCTCAGACAGGGAATGGCTTTGAAGGATTCACGATTCCGACACAGGTCATTGACTCGGTACGGATGCGCGAACAGCCCAATCTGGACGGTCATATTCTGGGGACGTTACCGGAAGGGACATCGGTCACGGCAATTGGTCGAACCGTCCACTGGATTCAGGTTGCGTATAACGATCAAACCGGATGGATTTCCCGCGATTTGCTGGAAATGCATGGTGCGATCCCCAATTTACCTCTGCGCTAGTGTTAGTCCGTGGTACTAAATAACGTGAGTTTTGTTTAAGAGTGGGACACCCAAAAGTAAAGCGATAAGCTTAAGGGTGACAAAATAAAAGATTAGCCTGCCGCGCAAGCTAATCTTTGATCAATTCTATGAAGTTTTTGTGTCCGGGGTTTTGCGTGCCCGGGTTGCTCTGACCTTGGGTGGGGTGCCGATGGCTATATATTCCCACTTTGGACCAAATTCCTTCTTGGCCTCGGCCCGTGAAATGACGCGCAGTTCAGCATTGTCATAATTGAAGGAGCCAGTATAACCACGGCGCTCATCCAAATCAGCCTGGGCAGCCGCTTCGGTGTCGTGTTTGCTGACCATACGCCAGATTGTTTCGTAGTTGCGCCGGACCGCTACACAGAAATATTCCACTTGTTGCCTTGTTTTCGTCATCGTGTTGGTCACTTTTTTTATTTGATAGCATACCCTATTTTCTCATACAATCGCCTTTTTCGATAGATGCCGCTTTTAAAACCGCTTGAAATAAAGTACGCATGTTCTGTTTGTGATATCATCAACCCATGATGCAGGCTTCAGGAAAGATTTGCAATGATTGCTCAGACCTATCTACCGGCTGCACCCTTATCAGATTTTATTCAGGTCATGTGGTATCAGGACGGGTATCAGAAACCATCGATTGAACGGGTTCTACCTGATGGCTCCGCCACATTGATTCTTAATCTGTGTGAAGACCGCCTGCCCATCTTTCAAACCGATGATCCTACCCGATTTTACTACTCAAGCGGCAGCCTGTTTTATGGCGCACATTCGGAAATTTTTGTGATTAATACCGCGCTGCCGATGACGATTGTCGGCGTACAGTTTAAGCCGGGTGGAGCGTTTCCCTTTTTTACCCAACCTGGTGATACACTGCGCAATCAGATCGTGCCATTAGATGTGTTATGGGGGAGGCTGCTCACTGATGAATTGCGCGACCGCCTTCTGACTACTTCCAGCATTAGGCAATTGTTTCAGATCATGGAGCAATTTTTATTGCATCAGCTTCGGATGGATGATCCATTTCATCCGGCGGTGCGGTTCGCATTGAGCCAATTCCAGAATGGACGGCATACAGTCGCCAGTGTCACGAATCAGATCGGCCTCAGCCAGCGGCATTTTATCCAGCACTTTCGGCAGGAAGTGGGGCTTACCCCTAAGTTGTTTTGCCGCCTTCAGCGCTTTCAGCATGTCACCCGTTTGATCCAGAAAAAGCAGGTGGTTCATTGGGCAGATGTCGCGCTGACCTGTGGGTATTTCGACCAGGCACATTTTATTCATGATTTCCAGACATTTTCGGGTTTGAATCCAACCGCGTATTTTGATCAGCGCAGTGACCGGCCTAATCACGTCATCTTTTAGGGTCAAAAATTTACAATACGCCTCGCATGTTTTCCACTAAAATGGCCTTACAAGCTAAAAACCAAGTGAAAGAGGCTATCAAATGAGCACAACAACCCATCCCATTCCCGAAGGTTTTCATACTATTACCCCGTATATGATCGTGAAAGGCGCTGACAGCGCGATTAAGTTCTATGCGAATGCTTTCGGCGCAGTGGAGATCAGCCGTATTAGTGACGAAGATGGCCGTGTGGGCTTTGCCGAACTTCAGATCGGGGATTCGCGCTTAATGATTTCTGATGAATATCCAGAGATTAATGTGCTCGGCCCGCAGACATTGGGAGGGACATCGATTTCGCTTCATCTTTATGTCGATGATGCGGATGGCTGGGCAGCGCGTGCGGTGGCTGCCGGGATCGAGGTCGAACGCCCGATGGCGGATCAAGGCGATTTAGGCATTCGCACCGGGATTTATCGCTGTCCGTTTGGGCATCGCTGGTTTATCACGGCACGGACATAGGTAAAAAGCGGGGGAGGTGAAGTTAACAGTTTTATCTACAGGTTGACTAAGCCCTGCTGTGCGGCCAGCTTGACCGCCTCGGTGCGGTTGCCTGCGCCCAGTTTGCTGAGAATAGAACTGACATGAAATTTGACCGTCCGCTCACTGATGACCAGCTCAGCGGCGATCTCTTTATTCTGCAAGCCCTGTGCCATCAGTGCCAGTACCTCAAGCTCACGTGGGGTCAGGTCGTTTTCTTCCGCAACCTGTTCCTGATGGCTGACCTGCCGCAATAGCTTGGAGGCGACAATCGGTTGCAGCAGCGAACCACCACCATAGACGACGCGCACGGCATTAAACAGTTCGTCACGCGGGGCACCTTTAAGCAGATAACCCTGCGCGCCAGCCTGAACCGCATCCAGAATGCGCTCGTCGGTATCAAAGGCGGTGAAGACCACCACGCGTGTTTTGACCGGTGCCTGTTTAAGCTGTTTCAGCACCGCCACACCGTCCATTTCCGGCATGGCGAGATCAAGCAGCAGCACGTCCGGTTGTAATTCCAGCACACTTCGGACAGCTTCAGCCCCGCCAGATGCCTCAGCGATGACTTCAAAATCGGGTTGCGTGCTGAGAATAGCGACCAGACCATCGCGCACAATGGGGTGATCGTCGGCCACAATAATATGAATTTTTTCGCTCATGGGGCCTCTGTCATGCTTCCAACGGCACTGTAATTTCAAAGCGTGCGCCTTCATCCGGGCCGCTGGAGATTTTCACAGTGCCACCCATTAACCGCACCCGCTCGTTCAGGCCGATCAGCCCATAATGCCCTTCGGGGATATTGGTTGGGTCAAAGCCGCAGCCATCATCTTCAATCGTCATCTGAATTTGCTCTGGCGTGACGATAAGCTGGATGGTGATGGTGCTGGCCTGCGCATGACGCCTGGCGTTAGTCAGGGCTTCCTGTGCCACGCGGTACAGGCCGATTTCGACCCGCGCGGGCAACAAGCGACCGCTGCCGACTTCCTCGAAATGAATCGTAAGCTTGCCTTTGCGCTGATTATCATGGGCGAGCTTGGCCAGCGCTTCTCCAAGGGTATGCCCCTCTAATGGAGCGGCTCGTAAATCCAGCACAGAGCGACGCGCTTCTTCCAGACTCTCACGGGTACACTCCAAAGCCTGATGCACGGACTGGCGAATTTTTTCGGTGGTTGAGTTGATTTCCAGCAGCGCGTCGGCGGTTTCCAGTTGGAGGGCGATGGCGCTTAGACCCTGCGCGAGTGTGTCGTGAATCTCGCGGGCGAGGCGATTGCGTTCTTTGACTGCGCCTAGTTCAACACTCTGGTTGAACAACCCGGCACGTTCCACCGCGATGCTCACCAGATCACCGACCGTGTGCAACAGACGTAAGTCATCGTCTGACAATTCTTCCCAATCGGTGCTGGCGACGTTCAACACGCCCAGCGGTTTATCGTAAGCGACCAGCGGAATGCTGGCATGGACACGCAGTCCAGCCGTGCCTACCACCAGATTTTCGAGGCGGCTGCACATAATATTTTGCGGATTGGGAAGTTCGCCATCTTCATAATCATTCACGCAGGTGCAGGTGCCGCCCATGCGCCGGGGATGGTCAGCCAGGGCAGGCGGCAGATTTTGCGCAGCGGCCAGATAAGCCTTGCCTTCATCATCCAGCAGGAACACCCAGCCGGTTTGCAGGCCGAATAACTCGGCCACATGCACCAGCGCTGAGTTGAGGGCGCGGCTTAGGTCGACTTCGTGGTTGAGCGCAGCCGCAATCGTGTTCAGAATCGAGAGTTCACGATTACGCTGGCGCAGCTTGTCGGTATCGGTTTCGGGTCGGGTTCGTAATGCCATAAGCACATTATAGCATTAACTTTGCCGGTTGCTGACCTGTCCATAAGGCGGGTAAAAAATTTATGAAATTCGCAAAACTTTCGTTTTTATTGCGATATTTATAACTATAATACTAAGAGTTGAGACTCTTCTATGGAAAGAAATTGATGTTGCCGACCAGACTCCTGAAGATCACATGGCTGCTTTTTGCCGGACTTATAATATTGATGTTTTACCCTGCGTTTAATCCAGTGGTGGCTGTACAGCCAGAAACCTGCGACCCGGATGCGCCGATGCGTGTCGTATGGCCGCGCGAGCCAGCCTTGAACACAGAGGATGACTTTCCGCAATTATCCGCGGATGGGCGCTATCTCCTGTTTATCAGTCGGGTTACAGCATCGGGTGAACACAGCAATTCTCTGTATCGCTATGATGCACAAACCTGCACACTTGAACTGGCTTCAATGGACGTTGATGGTGAACCTGTTGGTGATATTTCCCCACAGATAGGCAGCATGAGTGCAGATGGCCGCTATATCGCCTTCGGCGGGAACGGCATCCTGTATCTGCGCGATATGGAACTGCAAACGACTGTTGAAGTCGTGAACTTTTACACTGGTTTTCACAGCCTGTCCTCGGATGGTCGTTATCTCGCTTACTGGGCTTTTATATCCAGCGAAGGAGATAACTATCAGAATGGGGTGTTTGTCTATGATCGGCTGAACGATACCCATGAGACTGTTGTTCCTTATCAAGACAGTCGTGATCCGGTCACTAATAATAGCACTTACTTGCATCCGGTCATTGCCGGTGAGGGTCGCTATATTGCGATTATGTCTAATGCAGCATTGGTTGCAGGCGATACGAACAGTTTTGGTGACGTATTTTTATATGATCGTGATACGCAAATGATGGCCCGTGTCACGGAAGGTTATGATGGTAGTCAAACGAATGGCGAGTCCGAACATATCCCGGATATTTCCGCGGATGGACGATATATCGTATTTGGCTCTTTCGCCTCTAATCTGGTGCCGGGTGATAATAATGGCGTTAAGGATATCTTCCTGTACGACCGCGTCAACGATTCTATAGAGCGCCTGAACGTCAACGCTTTGGGGGTTGAAGCGAATGGCGGCTCCAGTGAGTTGTATGTCGGTATTTCAGCGGATGGCCGTTATGTCGCATTTGACTCGACGGCGACGAATCTGCAGTATGGAGCGAACGCTTACGCGAGTGTCTATGTGCTGGATCGTGATACAGGTTTGTTGAAACTGGTGACGGTTACTCCCGATGGAGAAGGGGGTGAGGGTGGCGCTGGCACTTTAATTAGCGATGACGGACGCTTTGTCGCGTTTATGTCCAGGGCCACAGATCTGGCTCCCGGTAATGATGCGGGAGATGTTCGGGTTTTCCTGGCGGACTGGCAGGAACTCCCTACACCGCTGCCTGGGGTTCTTCAGCCGGAAACTTGCGACCCGGATGCATCCGTGACGGTGCTGCTGCGCGACCCTGAAGGTGAGCATATCAACTTGCTTGCTCCCTTTATTTCACAGGAGGGGCGTTATGTGGTGTATACGGCATCGCTGCCCGGTTCGTCAATTTACGGTGATATTCCTTACCGTTATGACCGACTAACCTGTCAGACGGAGATCATCTCCATTACGGGGGACGCTACCCTCTATATAAATGGTTCTGGCTCGGCAGCGGCTTTTGGCTTGTCAGCAGATGGGCGTTATGTGCTATTTCATTTCTGGGCAGAGGACACAGCCCTGCAAGGCCTGTATGTGCAGGACATGGAGACGGGTATCACCGAAATCATCACTGACTCAATTCCGCAATTATCATCAATGTCGGCGGATGGGCGTTTTGTCGTGTATAGTGCCTATGGGTCTACTAACCCCGGCCCACCGGATAATCCGAATAATGATCATACCAATCTGTTTCTGTATGACCGCGACACCGACACGCCTGAACTCATCGCAACCATGCCGTTTAATGATGTGGCACCCATTTTCTTCCCGGTTATAGCCGATGACAACAACACGATTGTGTTTGCCGCCGAAGGTGATCTTCCTGCGTTTGCCGGGGACACGAACCAGTCAACGGATATCTTTGCCTATGAACGCAATTCGCAAACTCTGACTCGGGTCACAACCGGTTTCGATGGTTCGCAGTCGAGTGGCGGACTTTCGGCCTATCCAGCTGTTTCGGCAGATGGCCGTTATATCGTTTACCAATCTTATGCCACAAATCTGGTGCCGGGTGATACCAATAATGCACCCGATATTTTTCTCTATGATCGGGACACCGGCCTGAACCGTCGAATCTCAGTGGCTGAGGATGGCACAGAGAGTAATGGGTATTACGGTGATGATTATGCCAGCATATCCGCAGATGGCCGTTACGTCACGTTTTCATCGGCTGCCACTAATCTGATCGTGGGGGAGACGCATGATACGCGGGGTATCTATGTCTATGACCAGACAACAGATGATCTGTGGCGCACTACGGTGGATGATTACTACACGGAAGGCGACATCACAAATTTCGAGCCGATGATCTCACGCGATGGTCAGTGG
>JBBSQD010000318.1:0-6931 GCA_038258185.1 Aggregatilineales bacterium
AATGCCACTCGGCTTTCTGCCCTGTCAGCTCAACTGAAAGGTAGGCAAGAAAAAAGCCGCGTGACTTACGTCTGCGGCTTCTGACTTCCTGAATTATCGAGGTGTCAGTTAGCAGACGCAACAAGCTCACACAGACCAGCAGCGATCTCAATCCCGCTGATTCCGGTGTAGCTATACGCCAGATTGGGCGTCAGGGTTACAAAATTATCCATTGGTGCGTCTCCTTTCATAAAGTTTTGTGTCTATGGCCGCGCACTGCGGCACCGTTGTTGTTATGATCTTCGTTACTTTAGCACGATTTGTATTTTAAAGTCAATACATAGTTCGTTAAGATTGTGTAAAGACTTTTCAGGTTTATTATGGTTCATGATGGATCAGGTGAAATTGAATAGCTGGCGACCTTTTCCAGGTTCGCTTTCTAACCAATCTATCTCCACCTGCTTTTCGTTACCTGGAAAAAGGCAAGAAAAAAGCCGCGAGTGTTTGCGCGGCTTTCGATAACTCCACAACCTGCACGGTTCATGACCGGCACTGGTCGAGCTGTTTATCGAAAACCCCGTATTGGAATGCAATCGCGCTTCCATATACTGTATAAACCATTAACATTCCCCTTTCTAAATATTACAAATCGAATCACTAAGTTTTCAGAACCTTTAGCAATTTATCATGAGTCGCAGATGAATGTCAACCACCCAATTAGTGGGGGTTGGCGACTTCTGTTTGTCTCATGTAGGCAAACACACGAAACTGAAGTAAACTAGCACACTGTATAGAAGCGTATTGAATTTGGAAAACCCAAGTTGGCTGATTTACCTGAATTTAACCCGGATGACGAAGTAGAAATTGAAGTGGTAGAACATGCAGCACCGCTGACAGAACGCAGTTTTGCTCGGCGCATCGCTTTACAAGTGCTGTATGAAGTGGATTGTACCGATCACAAGCCGGGTGATGTGATGCAAACCCGTATCAACTCTCAGGAAATGGATGGACGAGGCGCACGTTACCTGGAATTGCTGGTGACCGGTGTCTTAAAGAACAAAATCCCGCTGGATGCGATTATTCGCCGGTATGCGGTCGAGTGGCCGCTGGAGCAGGTGGCGATAGTCGACCGCAATATTTTACGCATGGCACTGTACGAATTTGCTGTCATCCAAACGGTTACAGTGGGCACTGCCATTGATGAAGCGGTGGGTCTGGCGAATATCTTTGGGTCAGAAAGTGCTCCGTCATTTGTCAATGGTGTGCTGGGTAAGATGGCACAGAACATCGAAGAACTGAGTGCACAACTTGGCGCAACTGAGGATAGAGGTCAGGTAGAATGAACATCTTAGGTGTAGGCGGTTGGGAACTGCTCTTAATTTTCATCATTATGCTCGTGGTAGCTGGTCCCAAGCGCATGGCACAATGGGCCTATATTATGGGCACTTATATCGCAAAATTCCGTGCGATGTGGGCTGATACGGTCGATGTGTTGCAGAAAGAATTTGACGATGCGGGTGTCAATGTGCAGATACCCAAGGAACTGCCGACCAAAGCCAGCTTAAATCGGCAGGCTGGGCAGGCGCTGGAGAACATTACCCGACCTGTCAGAGAAACCATGGATCAGACGAGTTCAGAGCTTAATCTGATCAAGAAGGGCACAGCCGCCAGCGCGGGTACAGCTAATAGCGTCGTGCGCGGCAACGGTCATGCACCCGCCAAGCCCAAAGTTGCCCGCCCCTCCGCTGCATCAACCACCATTCAGCCGGAAAAACCCCCTGGTACCTCGACATTTGGCACATGGTCTGGCAATAATCAGACATCAGATTCAGATAATGGTTTCGGCACCTGGTCGAGCAAGAGTACAAACACGGACTCAGCAGAGGAGTAAGGCGTGCCAAAGTTGAGATTACCCGGTCGTTCACGCCAGCCAGCCCTCCCTCCAGAGGAACCTGAGATTGACGCTCTATCAGAAGAATCTGATGCGGATGGTCATGGTGCCCGCATGGGCCTTTTCGATCATCTTAATGAACTGCGTCAACGCGTGGTATGGGCGGCAATGGCCCTGGTTATTGGTACGGTCATTGGCATTATAATTGCCCAGCCTGCTCTGATTTACCTCACCACACCTTACTGTAATGCCGTCCGCGATAACCTCATCGAACTGGCTGACAATAACGAATTGAACGTGGCCGAGGGACGCTGTGAGTTAGTGACGCTGGGACCGACGGATAGTGTTGTCGTTTACTTCCGGGTTTCGCTGTTGATCGGTGGGATTATCGCTGTCCCGATGATCACGTATCAGCTCATGATGTTTATTTTCCCCGGCCTGACACGCCGTGAGAGGCGGCTTTTCCTGCTGTCTTTGCCGGCGATAACGTTTTTATTTTTAGTTGGCGTGTTATTTTCATGGTTTGTCCTGATGCCGCCTGCGTTGGGCTTTCTGGAGGGTTTCCAACGCGATTTATTCCGGCCAGAATGGACAGCCGACCTGTATCTGAGTTTTGTGACATCGCTCATTTTCTGGATGGGTGTCGCTTTTGAGACTCCGTTGGTATTTTTCGTTTTGGGTTTATTGGGTCTGGTAAGCACGCGACCTCTGATTACCAACTGGCGTATTGCGGTAGTAGCTGCGGCGATTGCTGCTGCGTTAATTACCCCGACAATCGATCCGGTCAATATGGGTCTGGTCATGGGGCCGCTGCTCGTCTTATATATTCTGAGTATTGTATTGGTCTTCATCGCCCGCCGCATAACGCGTATTGATCAACCTGCTGGATAGGACAAATGGAATGAGTGAGGCCAATACCCTGAGGATCTACGGTGTCCCTATGGATCTGGGTCAGAACCGACGTGGGGTCGATATGGGCCCCAGCGCGATTCGTTACGCCGGTCTCAATAAGCGGCTTGAATCTCTCGGCTGGCAGGTAAACGATCATGGCAATATCAGCGTGCCCGTAACCGAGGCAATCCCGAAAGATGAAATGGTAGAGGGCTATCCCGCTTACCACATCAGCGCCATTACCCAGGTTGCACAGGCGACTTATGAGGCAATGCTGGAAAGTATCGAGGCCGATGAACCCGCCATCTTTCTGGGTGGAGATCACAGCATTTCATTGGGTAGTGTGGCCGGAGCATTATGCCGCGATGACGAAGTCGGTGTGCTCTGGATAGATGCGCATGGCGATTACAATACACCCGTCACATCGCCATCGGGTAATGTGCATGGCATGGTCGTGGGCGGCTTAAGTAATATTGGGCCACAGTCCCTGCTGGTAGGCCCACGTGCTTTGCGCCCAGACCGGATTGTCATGATTGGCGTGCGCGATCTGGATATTGAGGAACGGATTGCCTTACGTGAGAGTGGCATCAAAGTCATGACCATGCGCGACATTGACGAACGTGGCGTGGCGGAGGTCATGCGCGAAACCCTGCGCCTGCTGGAAGGTGTTTCGTCGATTCATGTGAGCTTTGATATGGATTCGCTTGATCCAACCGAAGCGCCGGGGGTTGGCACACCTGTTCCCGGTGGACTAAGTTACCGCGAAGCCCATTTGCTGCTGGAAATGCTGGCGGATGATGGACGGGTGCGGTCTATGGATATTGTAGAAGTGAATCCTATTCTGGATAATGCGAATAAAACCGCACAGGCAGCAGTCGCGCTGGCTGCCAGCCTTTTTGGTCAGCGCATCCTCTAAATAACGGCAACGAATGTCCTGGTTCTTCCGCAAAACAAAACGACAACCCAGAGTTATGGTACTCGGCCTGGATTGTGCCGATCCATATCTCATTTTTGAGCAATTCAAAAGCGAACTCCCCGTATTATCGGCATTAGCGCGGCAAGGTGTTTACGGACGTTTGGAGTCGTCTACGCCGTGTATCACTGTGCCAGCGTGGTCGAGTATGCTCAGTAGCCGTGACCCCGGTGTTTTAGGTATCTATGGCTTTCGCAATCGTGTTGACCATTCGTATAGTCAAATGCAAACGGCGGACAGCCGTGCGGTCAAAGTAAAGCGCGTGTGGGATTATGCCAGCGAAGCCGGTCTGGAGTCGGTAATCATGGGTGTTCCCCAGACCTATCCGGTAAAACCGCTCAAGGGTCATCTGGTAAGCTGCTTTCTGACGCCGGGTACAGATCAGACATTTACCTATCCAGCGGTCTTTAAGCAGGAAGTCCTGCAAATAACCCCTGATTATCCCTTTGATATCAGGAATTTCCGCACGGAAGACAAAAGCCATCTGCTTCAGCAGATCATCGACTTCACCGAAATCCAGTTTAAGCTGTTAAAAGCCACGCTGACCACTAAGCCCTGGGACTTTTTAATGCACGTCAACATGGGCATTGATCGCATCCATCATGGTTTCTGGCGTTACCACGATCCCTTGCACCGCTTTTATGAGCCCGGGAATCCGTTCCAGACTGCTATTGTGGATTATTATCGCATGGTGGATTCAATGATCGGCCAGTTGATTGAACTGGCTGGAGATGACACGACTGTACTTATCGTGAGCGATCACGGCGTTAAGCGCATGGATGGCGGCATCTGCATCAACGAGTGGTTGTGGCAGAATGGCTGGTTAACATTTCACACTCCGCCTGTACCGGGCAAAATCACGCCTTTCGATGAACAGAACGTTGATTGGGCGAAAACCCGAGCGTGGGCCAGCGGTGGATATTACGGACGTGTGTTTCTGAATGTGGAAGGCCGTGAGCCAGCAGGCATTATCCCCCCGACGCAGTATCAATCTGTCCGCGATGAACTGGCTGCTCAGATTTCGGCTATTCCCGGCGCGGATGGCCAGTCGCTCCGGACTACAGTTTACCAACCGGAAGCCATATATAGCGCTGTGAACGGCGTGGCGCCTGATCTACTGGTTTATTTCGGTGATCTTCATTGGCGGTCAGTCGGTAGTCTGGGACATGGTCAGCATTTTACATTGGAGAATGACACCGGGCCGGATGATGCCAATCATGCCCAACATGGGATGTACATTCTGTATGAGCCCGGTAAGTCCAGCCGTGGACAGGTGGATAGTTATCAACTGATGGATATTGCGCCCACACTTTTGAACCGATTGGCTCTCAAAGTTCCACAAGATATGCAAGGAAGGATTATCCATGCTTGAACATCCCGGTTTTGTTTTATGGTTTACTGGCCTATCCGGCGCAGGGAAGACTACACTCGCGCGTTATCTGGAAGATGAGCTGCACCAGCGCTCGATTCGTCTGGAACGCCTGGATGGTGACACAGTGCGTGAAAGTCTGGCACGTGATCTCGGCTTTACCAAGCATGATCGCGATATGAACATCGAACGTGTGACGTTTGTGACCAAGCTCTTAAGTCGCAATAATGTGGTGGTGATCGGCGCGTTTATTTCACCGTATCGTGAGGAACGCGCCTATGTCCGGCGCGAGGTGACGAATTACATCGAGGTTTTTGTCGACGCGCCGTTACAAGTCTGTGCGGATCGCGATGTAAAAGGCTTGTATGCCAAAGCCTTTGCCGGGGAGATTGAAAACTTCACGGGTGTCAGCGACCCCTATGAAGCCCCACAGAAACCTGATATTCACGTACACACCGCCAGTGAAACAGTGGAAGAGTCTGCGGCAAAAGTGCTGGCATGGCTGGAACAGCGTGGACTGATTCCCGACGCGTAAAATCTGGAACTTAAAGGTGGCATGTATTTTCGACATGCCACCTTTTACGACTTTGTCTATAGTTGTAGGGTTTATGCCGCAGAAGCCATTTCCACAGCATCCTTCTCAGCAAAGATGCGTTTCTCGATTTCCACTGCAAACAAGACAATTGAAGCCAGGCCAATCGCAAGCAATAACTCAGTCAGTGGCAACGCGGTGGTTTCTAAGGTTAATTGCAGGAACGGCACATAAATCACAGCGATTTGTAGGAGCGAGGTGAAGATCACTGCCAGCATCAGCAGTCGGTTTTTGCTGAAACCCACTTTGAAGAATGACGACTTGTCCCCGGCGTGAATAGCCATTACCTCAAACATCTGCGTCATAGCCAGGATAGTAAAGGCCACTGTACGGGGTCGCCGTTCAGCTTCACTGATTAAGCCTTCACCGGAACTTTCTTCTAAGGGCAGACCTTCTTCGGTCACGAGATAGCTTTCGAGACGTTCTTCGACACTAAGTGAATCCCAATCATCGGGGACAACCTCTTCACCAACGATCTCAATAAGTTGTTCAGCACTGAGGTTTTCCAGCCCAAGTGTCGGGCTGAGGGCATCCATATTATGCGAGTTGTACGACCAGAAGTATCCTCCCAGCGTCAGCGCTGCAATCAGAAAACCCACCCAGATAATATGTCTGCCAGTGCCGCCTGCCAGAATGCTCTCGTCACGGGGACGTGGTTTACGCTTCATCACCCCCGGTTCAGCCGGTTCAAATCCGAGTGCGATAGCGGGCAGGCCATCCGTCACCAGATTGATCCATAAAATCTGAATCGCCAGCAGGGGGATTTTGAAGCCCATAACCAGAGCCAGGAACATCACCAGAATTTCACCGACATTCGAACTGAGCAGATATTTAATGAACTTACGGATGTTATCGTAGATCACCCGACCTTCCTCGATGGCGTTCACAATCGAGGCAAAGTTATCATCGGTGAGCACCATCGCTGCGGCGCCCTTACTGACATCCGTTCCCGTAATGCCCATCGCTACGCCGATATCCGCCTGTTTGAGGGCAGGGGCATCATTAACCCCGTCACCGGTCATAGCGACGACTTCATTCTGCTGTTGGAGCGCCTGCACCAGAATCAATTTATGCTGCGGTGAAACCCGCGCAAATACCGAAGTGGTCTTCAGTGCCTCTTTAATTTCCTGATCATTCATCTGTTCCAGTTTGCTGCCAGTGATCGCTTTCTGACCTTCTTCCAGAATGCCCAGATCACGGGCAATCGCTTCGGCTGTGAGGGCATGGTCACCGGTA
>JBBSQD010000319.1:0-6890 GCA_038258185.1 Aggregatilineales bacterium
ACGACAAGCTCGCAAAGCGCACCGAGCAGCACCCAATCAAGCCAAAAAGCCTTTCCACCACCACCGGTAGCGGCAAGTTCACAATCGGCGCCAAAACCACCTGTGACGACAGGCTCACAAAGCGCACCGAGCACTACGCAATCAGACGAAAAAACCTCTCCAACGCCGGTAGGGGCAAGTTCACAATCGGCGCCAAAACCACCTGTGACGACAAGCTCGCAAAGCGCACCGAGCAGCACCCAATCAAGCCAAAAAGCCTCTCCACCACCACCGGTAGCGGCAAGTTCACAAAGCGCACCATCTGGTACCCAAGCGAGTGATAAATCGGCGCCAGTGCCACCTGCTGCGAAAGCGACTGGCGAAGCAGCTCCGCTTTCTCCTGCGACGCCCGTGAGTGGGGAACAGACCTCACAGAGTGGTAGAGGTGTGAACAATAATCCAGCGCCAGCCGCAGAGATTAAGCCACAGCCTGTTGCTGTACAGGCCAGTGAAACTCGCTCGGTTGTCGCGAGCCAACCTCAGGATGAGACTGTGCCGCCTATTGCGCCGCCACCACCTGTGGAGCAACCACCGAGCATTAATCCGCAAAGGCGCAGACGAGCCAATGCGCTGGTTGGAGCGCGTCCGACAGCAAGCGCACAGGAAGAAATCGGCGGTGCGGCTGCCAGTGTCGCTGCAATTCAACCAGTTCCGCCGATTGTCCCCAAAGCGTATGATGGGATTAACCCGAACGATATTGATCGCATGCCAATTTTCTGGCGCTGGGGCGACATGTTCTGGATTGTCTCCGCGTTTATCTCAGTGATGTTTTTGCAGGCACAGGGTTTCCAGGCCGCAGATACGCTGCGCCTTACCATCTCGCTGATCACAACCAGTCTATTTATTCTGGTTGCGCTTGGGTTCCTTGTGTGGGCCATCAATACCTATATCACCCGCCGCGCACAGGGGCGCATTCAAGGGCAGGGGTTACGCATATTCTTTATCGGGCAGAACTCTGCGTGGCTATTAACGCTTATTCTTACCATTATTGGATTGAGTGTCCGCTCACAGGCCGTCGCGCAGGGGATGGTTTATACGATCATCGTGTTTGCTTTGATATGGTGGGGCATCAAGCTGTTTCTGCGCATTAATAACCGGCATTTACTGCGATCATACGATTATGTGACCAACGCCACGATTTTTGCGGGTATATTCATGATGTTCATCTTTGCGCTGATCGCCATTATTGTGATGAATGTGAATGGCGGGACGCGCCTCAATATTGTTAACCCTGCCACGCCATTTGGCACGCTGAATATCATTGGCTTGACCTTAGCGATTTTGACCACCCTCATTTTCCTGGTGGTGGTTATCCCTGAGCAACTGCGCTATACCGATAACAATAATCGCCTGAAACGCTATGTGGAATTCTGGGGCGGATTCATGGCCGGTAACTCGCTCAGTGTGGCGGGTCTGGCGATTGGTATCGCTATCGCGACGCAGGACCCTACCAATGCAGCAGGTTTGCAATTGGCGGCGAACATTATCACGATCTCGGCATTGTTGCTGCTTCCCTATGATATTCTCGCCAAAGTGCGCGATGCCCGTGCCGCCAGTGACTATAAAGAGATTTATCTGGTGGTGATGATTCTGCTGGTCGTGGTCATTACCCTGATCTCGTTGTTGAATTTTGGCTTTGCCCTGGCTGCGGATAATACAACTAACGCCATCACCGCGATTGTCGCGTCGGGACTGGGTATTGTCAGCATCTTTATGGAAATCATTCAACTGTGGATTGTCGGTGGTGAGAAAGAACGCCATCGCGATTGGACGAACATCATTGCTAATCTGTTACTAGTGGTCGCCACTGTGATGGCTATTATGGGTGCTGTGGGCGAACTTAACAATGCTGTGGGAGCGGGTAAATTAGGTTATGCGATTACAGCCGTGGTTACTTTTGCGCTGGCATTTACACTCAAAATTCTGACAGAATTCAACTTGCTCGGTGTGATTTGGGGCTGGTTTGGCCGCCTTGGAAATCGCATTGTGGCGAGTAGTCAGGCACGGGCAACACGCCTTGCCAATGCAGGTAATGACGCTGCCCCCTTGCAGTCTGTTGATAACGCTGTGCCGAGCGAATAGGTAGCAGACTTTAGAATCTGAACAGAAAACTTGGCACGAATCCTGGCGTGGGGTATGCTCATAAACGATAGAAATAAATAATCTTGCTTATTACGATACAGAATAAATCTTATAATGCAGCCAGTCCTCCAATTAGACAACATCACAAAATCATTCCCTGGCGTGAAAGCGCTCAGCGATGTTCAGTTTGACCTGCTCCCGGGTGAAGTTCACGCGTTGCTGGGTGAGAACGGCGCTGGTAAATCCACGCTGATTAAGATCATCTCTGGTGTGCATCGTCCCGATAGCGGCACCATCCACATTAATGGTGAATCAGTACGACTCAATAGCCCGCGTGAGGCTCAAGCGCGCGGTGTAGCCACCATTTATCAGGAACTGCTGCTGTACCCCGAATTGAGTGTGGCCGAAAATATTTTTATGGGGCACGCGCCGCGTAATCAGATTGGCATGATCCGATGGGAAGAGATGCGCGACCAGGCCCGCGAACTACTGGCATCGCTGGATATTCATGATATGGATGTCGAGCGGTTGGTCGGTACGTTGAACGTGGGTAACCGCCAGCGCGTCGAGATCGCCAAGGCTTTATCCCAGGATGCGCGCATTCTGATTATGGATGAACCCACCGCCGCACTGACGGAAGCCGATGTTGAACGTCTGTTTGACATTGTCCGTCTGTTGCGAGAACGGGGTGTGAGCATTGTCTATATCAGTCATCGGTTGGAGGAAATTTTCACCCTTGCTGACCGAGTGACGGTACTGCGTGATGGTCAGTATGTTCAGACGCGACAGGTTGCCGAAACCACCAAAGATGAGCTGGTGAGTTTGATGGTGGGTCGCAAAATTGAAAATCTTTTCCCGAAGATGGATGCCGATACTGGCGAAGTGGTTCTGGAAGTGCGCAACCTGTCACGCAAGAGGGTCACGCGTAATGTCAGCTTTCAACTGCGGCGCGGGGAAATAGTTGGACTTTCAGGGTTGGTCGGCTCTGGTCGCAGTGAGTTAGCCCAGGCCATTTTTGGTTTTACACCAGCGGAGTCCGGCGAAATCCTGATTGATGGCCGTGCGGTTCAGATCAAAAATCCTGGAGAAGCGATGCAGTTGGGCATCGCTTATGTGCCGGAAGATCGCGGCTCACAGGGCTTGATCCGCCAGATGCGGGTGCGTGAAAATGTGTCATTGGCGATCTTAAAGACGCTGACGAAAAGTGGTGTTATCAACCAGAATGCCGAGATGAAACTGGCGCAGGATAGTATTCAACAGTTCAGTATCCGCGCCTATAGCACCGAGCAGGTGGTCAATAAATTATCAGGCGGTAACCAGCAGAAAATCGTGGTGAGCAAATGGCTGGCGAGTAACCCGCGTGTGCTGATTATGGATGAACCGACGCGGGGCATTGATGTGGGCGCGAAGGCGGAAATTCACCGCTTAATGAGCCAACTGGTACAGGAGGGGCTAGCTATTCTGATGATTTCCAGCGAATTGCCGGAAGTCATGGGCATGAGTGACCGCATACTGGTGATGCGTTCCGGTGAAATTGTAGCGGAATATGACCGGTCTGTCGCGACCCAGGAAAATATCGGCAGAGCTATGATGAGCGATGCGCCGCTGGATGCTGACAATAACCCACCCGAAAGCTTGATATCATGACGGCGATTGCTCAGCAACGAATTCAGAGTCCGGTTGCTATTCTGCGCTTTTTGCCGGTGATATTAGGTGTCGCTATGCTGCTGGGTTTCTATGCCTTACCGTGGGTGAACCAGCCGGAACGAGGCGCGACTTCAGCGCCGGTAATCGCGGCGGATCGGGATGCGAATGAAATCGGTATTCCGCGTGAAGGCTTAGGGTTGATTCCGTTGGGCGCATTGGCGGCGATTGCGCTGGGTGCGTGGAATATTCTCAGTCCACGGCAGGGGCGGACGGTCACGGCATTGACTGCGCTGGCTGGCCTGTTCAGTCTGGTGTATTTTTTTCATTTTTTTAGCGCTGCCCAACAAAGTGAAATTAATCTTATTAATGCAGCCGGGGCAGGACTGTGGCTGGTGCTGATCTGCGGGCTTGCGTTAGTGATTCAAGCCGCCTTGTCACGCTCACTGATCCCACGTGTGCCGGGGTTTGAGATCGGCAAGACGCTCGGCAATCAGGAAAGCGTGCTGGCGCTGAGCATGGTGCTGCTGGTGATTGTGGTGGGCCTGCTCAATTCGCGCTTTATTGCTGACCGCAACATCTCGGATGTGTTACAGGGCAATGCCTATATCGCGGTCGCGGCCATCGGCATGTCGATGGTCATTATTTCCGGCAATATTGATATCTCAGTCGGTTCGCTGATCGGCGTATTAGCCACCATCAGCGGGACGATGGTCGTCTCAGGTTATCCAGTGTGGGCATCGTGGTTAGTGCCGCTCATCATTGGTGGGATTGTCGGCGCATTTAATGGCTTTCTCGTCGCCTATATGCGTATTCCGTCGATTATTGTCACGTTGGGTATGTTGAGCATCCTCAAGGGCGGGCTGATTTTTGTGACCGGTGGCACGCGCATCACCGGCATGCCACCCGAATATTCGCTGGCGCAGATGCGTCCGCTCGATATTCCCATGCCCGTCATCATCATGATTGTGCTGACTGCGCTGGCGGCATTCTGGTTGCGCTATAGTCCAACCGGACGTTCGATTTATGCAGTAGGTGGCAATCGGGAAGCGGCACGGTTGTCCGGCATTAATGACCGCGGCGTAGTGGTTAAGGTGTTTATCCTCAATGGCGTGTTTGTGGGCATCGCCAGTGTGTTGTATGCCACGCAACTCAGCGTAATTCAGGCGACGGTGCCGCCTAATCTTGAATTGTTGATTATCACGGCGGCGGTGGTCGGCGGTGTGAGTATTCTGGGTGGTATGGGTACAGTCATCGGTGCGACATTAGCCGCGGTGCTGCTGAATACGATTCGATCAGCTATGGTGTTTATCAATGTCTCACCGTTCTGGTTGCAGGCGGTACAGGGCATTCTGATTCTGGCCACGGTGCTGGTCGATATTGTGCGCCGTCGTCGCCAATTGTTATAACAGGGAAATTCAATCATTATGGCAGTGACAGAACCGCAACAAACCCGACAATCTGTATGGACGGAGCGCATCCGTAACCTGGTTTTGAGTCAGGAAGGCGTGCTGCTGATTATCATGATTATCGCGGTTTTGCTCCTGGCCTCGCGTTCCAGTGTGTTTCTGACCCAGAGCAATATCCTCAATCAGGGGCGCTTACTGACGGAAGTGGGATTAGTCGCTTTACCGATGACGTTTATTATCATCACGGGTGGTATTGATCTGTCAGTGGGGTCGATTTTTGGCCTCAGTGCCGTGATGCTGGGTTATACCTGGCAGGATATGGGGATGCCGCTGGAAGTCGCGATTGTCGTAGCATTAGGTGTGGGTGTGCTGGCGGGTTTCATCAACGGATTGTTCATTGTGCGCGTGGGTGTTCCGCCATTGATTATGACGCTGGCGACATTGGCGTTATATCGTGGTATGGCGTTGGGGATCAGCCAGGGACGCAGCGCCAGTGGTTATCCAGACTGGTTTTATCAGTTAGGGCAGGGCGATTTATTCGGTGTGCCGACTCAGTTATGGATATTGATTATCGCCGTGATTATCACCGCGTTTTTACTGGCGCGGACGGTTTTCGGGCGCTCGCTGTATGCCATTGGCAACAATGAACTCGGTTCGCGTTTTTCCGGCATTCCAGTGAATCGTTATAAGCTGCTGATCTACACATTTTCCGGCTTTATGGCGGGATTAGCCGGTTATATTTTTGTCTCGCGTGTCAGCACGACCCGCTCGGATATGGGCACAGGGCTGGAATTGGATGTCATTGCAGCGGTGGTGCTGGGCGGGACGAGTATTTTCGGCGGGTCAGGGTCTATTATAGGCACGGTGATCGGCATGGTTCTGATCCAGTTGTTGAAAAACGGCTTATCGCTGGTGGGTGTGACCGGTGATGCGACGATTGTGGTGATCGGCGTCGTGCTGATTTTATCTATTCTGGTGAACAGCCTGATCCAGCGTCGGCGCACTGGCGAAATATAAGCTATAATAAATGGGTGGATATTACTGCTACTAAGGAGGTGCGTTCATTCAAGTTAATTGTGGTAGTTTTCCTTCTAAATTAAGTAGTCATTTTGAAAGATCTATAAGCGAGGTGTTCTATGTCTAAGAAATTTTTACTGGTCGTAATGATCCTTTGTTTGATGAGCACAATGGCCTTAACCGTGGGGGCGCAGGATGAATCCCGCTGGGATGGCTCCGACGATCTTCCTGTGAATCCGCTGGACTGTCCGATGGCTGACGGTGAGATGATGGAAGAAACTCCCGAAGCCGAAATGATGGAAATGCCGGAATATAACGGTGGGCAGGCGACTGACGCACCGGATATGGCAGGTCAGGATATCGTGCTGGTGGATGTACCCAAGCTGATCGGCATTGGTTACTTCTCTGCCACTACACAGGGTATGCAGGAAGCCGCTGAGGAACTGGGCAACGTCACGGTGACGACTGATGCCCCGACCGAAGCCAACATTGATGATCAGATCACCTTTATTGATAACTATATCACCCAGGGCGTGAACGGTATTCTGTTTGCTGCCAATGACCCAACAGCAATCGCCCCGGTACTGCGTCGTGCATTGGAACAGGGTATCCATGTGGTCGGTTACGATGCCAACTCTGACCCGGATGCACGTGAATGGTTTGTGAACCAGGCCGAATTCAACGGTATTGGTAAAGCCA
>JBBSQD010000320.1:0-6875 GCA_038258185.1 Aggregatilineales bacterium
AGACTGTGAATAGTCCGATATTATGCCCCGTCTTTGGTCGGCGGCAAACCTTCCGGTGTCACGCGGGGCGGCAAAATCGCGGTCGGTGACGGCGTCGGCGTAATCGTCGGCGATGGTGTAATCGACGGCGTATAAGTCGCCGTTGGCGTCGGTGTAATCGTTGGTGTATCCGTTGGCGGCGGCGTATCACTCGGCGTGGGTGTAATCGTCGGCGTGTCGCTCGGCGTGGGTGTGTCACTGGGAGTCGGCGTAATCGACGGAGTCAGGGTGATCGTCGGCGTGTCGCTGGGTGTCGGGCTGGGGCCGGGTGTACGTGTCGGTGTCAACGCATCAATCAGCGCCCCCACGTCAATATCTGAGGTGGGAATCGCCGTCACGGTAAATTCGGATGTCGGCTCAAAGCCGGGGCCAGTCTGCACGCGGACTTCTTCGGTGGTGAAGGTAATATCGACTTTCTGGCCACGTCCACCAAATAAACCCTGCTGCTGCCCGTTCCAGCTAATGACCAGCGCCTCTGCATTGCTGGCCGTGACGAAAATTTCATCCTGCGCGGGATATTCCAGCATATCACCGGGACGCATAATCCCGCTAAACTGCTCGCGTCCGTCCGACGAAAAACTCAGCCACGTGCGCTGGATGGCCTGAATAGTCACCAGCACACCGCGTCCGCTAAAGTTCTGTTCGAGACGCGGCAATGGCGTCGGCTGCCCCGCCAGCAAAACTGCCGGCAGCGGCGTAAAAGTCGGAATAACGGTGACATCCGCCGTTGGTGGCTGCGCGATCAAACCAGAGATGTTCTCTAATGTTGGCTCTATCAGCGCAATGGGCTGATCAATTAACTGCGTAGCGACATACGCGATGATTGATAACGCGGTGATACCAATCACGAAAATCATCACGCGGTTCAGTGTATTGCTGCGCCGCCGCCGACGCTGCGCCATAACCTCTGACAGCGGAACTGCGGGTAATGATGGGTTGGTATCCGTGATGCGTTTTGGCGCTACCGGTGCCGGGGATTCAGCAGACTTGCCGCGTCGGCGCCGTCCACCACGCCGCGACTGACGCTGGTCGTCCACAAGGGCGGCTTCGAGGTACTGTAAGACCTTGTCCTCATCCAGGCTCAGCCAGCGGGCATAATTGCCGACAAACCCGCGTAGCTGCGGATGTGACGCGCCCGTAGTCGTAAAATCGCCATGTTCAAAAGATTCGAGGATCCGTTGACGGATGTGGAGTGCTCGTTCAGCGTCTTCAAGCGTGAGTTCGCGTGTTTCCCGCGACTCACGCAGGTAGCGCCCTAATGCCTGTGCATCCATCGCTTGCGTTACTCACGTGCGGCAGTCCGGTTAAGAACTGCCGCCTAAGCGGTCGGAAAAATCAGGCCGGGTTTTCGTCTTCGTCGCTGCCGGTTACGGCTTCAACGATATTTTCAACCGCATCAGTCACGGTTTCAACGACGTTCTGGGCCACTTCGGCCACAGTTTCCACAACGGATTGTTCCTCAGCCGCAGGGGTTTCTTCTTCAACGGCATTACCGGCTTCAAGGTTGCGCAGATATTCAGCGAGTTCCTGTTCTGGCACAATCGTGATCTTGAGTGTCGGCGACATTTCATTACCCAGTCGAACCGGCACGTCATGGGTACCCACTTCACGCAGCGGTTGCTGGCTGATACGGCGGCGGTTGATATCCACCCCGGTCGCATCATACAGTGACTCGGCGATTTCAGTGGTGGTCACAGAACCGAACAGCTTGCCGGTTACCGCAGCACGACGACCGAAGACCAGCTCCACACCGTTGATGCGGCGGGCCAGTTCGTTCATCTGATGTTCCAGTGCAGAACGACGCACGGTGGCCTGCTCACGCAGTTTGCCAGCACGCTTCATTTCGCCCTCGGTGGCCTTCACAGCCAGCCGTTTCGGAATCAGGAAATTACGGGCGAAGCCGTCAGCGACATCAATCACTTCACCAGCCACACCGTGTTTATAAACATAATCGAGTAGAATAACTTTCATAGCCCAGCGCCCTTTTGCTAAAACATTCGTGCGCTTACACAATCAAGCGCACGGTCATGATATGATCTAACGAAATATCTGACCATTATAAACATGCAAACTTGCCCTGCCAAGAGTTTATTTGACGCAACAGTTTTTCTCAGGCGGTGGTACAATCAGCCTGTTTTTTTAATCGTCATGATTCTTAGGAAGAAGCGAATGCCCGGTACGGCCATTGAGCAATACATCAAACGTGATACCTATGCAGCTTTTAACGAAATCGTGACTGTTTTCCGGCATGATTATGTGCAATACATGGGGATGCTGCACTCCTGGATGACCTTAATCGAGGTCGAAGCGCTGGAAGCACCGGAAACAGACTTCAGCACTGCTGAAACGATGCAGACTTTCCAGAAGGAAATTCAGATGGTCAGTGGTGTGATTGCCAGTACCTTTCAGGAAACAACCGCCCTGTTAAGCCCGGAACTAAAGCCGCTCAGCGCCGCCAGCAAGCAAACCACCATCAATTATATTCAGACAGCGTGGGAAAAATTCTTTGGCGACTTCGTTAAAAGGGTCATGCCGCGTTTGCAGATCGTCGAAAAAGCCACGCGCGAGTTCGTCAAACTGCCCGAATTTCAGCATGTGATCGAAAAACACCTGGGGGCTGCCGCCGGAGAAACCATTGAGAATCTGCTGTTGCGGTGTTATGAGCGCACCTATCAACTGTTGCAGGCGGATACGTTTGATAAACGCATCGGTGAAATCCTGCAATCGGGTGCAAGCAGTTAGATAATCTCATGGCATATTCCATCGAAAAACACAAATTGAAAAAACCGTTTCGCTTTGCCCACCATCATCTGATTGTGCTGGGATTAGTGTTATTCAGCAGCACGATGAGTGCCTGGGTCAGCCGCAGTGTATTTGAGCGGCTGCCACACCTTGAGGATGAAGTGGCCTATCTTTTCCAGGCGAAAACCTATGCCGGTGGTCAGCTTGTGGTGCAATCACCCCAGCCGCGCCGCGCGTACTGGCAGCCATTCGTGGTCGACTATGCGCCAACCGGGGAGCGTTTCAGCAAATATTCACCGGGCTGGCCTTTAATCCTGACCCTCGGCGTGCTGCTGGGGCAACCGTGGATTATCAATGCGTTGTTTGCCGGAATCACCGTCGCGCTGACCTACCGGCTGGGACGCGAAATTTTTAACCCGGATGTGGGCGTGGTCGCGGCGGCGCTGACCGCAATCTCGCCGATGGCGCTGCTGCTCAATGCCACTTTAATGGGTCACACCACCGCCTTATGCTTTGTCACGCTGTTCATGTACGCTTACTGGCGCATGGAGCGCAGCCGCATCCATGCCGTGCGCTGGGGTGCCTTGGCCGGGATAGCGTTAGGCATCGTGGTGATTAACCGTCCGCTGACGGCAATTGGCATCGGCACGCCGTTTATCCTGTGGAGCGGCATCCGTCTGCTGGGTGCGATTATCACCGGTGAGCGGGAAAACATGCTGTTCGAGCGCACCCTGCAAACCACCAAACCACTGCTGGTTTTGGCGGGCATCACGCTGATTATCGCCACGGCGATTCCCATTTATAACACCGCCGCAACGGATGACCCGACCTTTAACCTGTATACGCTGGTCTGGTCGTATGATCGCATTGGCTTTGGTGAGTGCTGTGGACGCAGCGGTCACACGCTGGAAAAAGGCATCCGTCATGTTCGTTTCGATCTGTCGCTGCTGGCGGCGGATCTCTATGGCTGGCAGATCGGCAATATCACGCCGGAGCTTCAGGAACATCTGCGCACCGAAGGCGATTATTGGCCGCTGCTCGGTATCAGCTGGGTTTTGCTGCCGTTTGGCCTGCTGATCGGTTTCCGAAAACGCTGGACATGGCTCTTGGCAGTGGCGGCAGCAGGCTTAATCGGCACACATCTGGCCTACTGGATCGGCTCACAGCGGTACAGCACGCGCTATTATTTCGAGACACTCACCGCCCTGTCCATTATCAGCGCCATTCCCATCGCCTGGATCATACGGCGTACGGGTCAGCGCTGGCTAGTGTATGGACTGCTGGCCGTCGCCTGTCTGTACAGCCTTGTCGCCTACAGCACGCCGCGGATTACCGCTTTGTATGGCTTTAATATGATTAACCGCGGCACACTGGAAGCAGTGGAAGCGCGTAAAGTCGATGATCGTCCGGTGCTGGTGATTGTCAATGGAAGTGATGTCCGCTGGCGCGCGATGGGTGCGTTAATGTCCGTGACCAGCCCGTATCTGGACAGTGAGACTGTGCTGGCCTGGGATAATCAGCAGCCCGGTGTGCGCGACCAGATTTTAGAACGCTTCCCCGACCGGCAGGTTATCGAGATGGAAGCACAAGGCAACGAAGCCTGGTTCCCCGGTGAACGATAATCTTTGACCTCACCCCCTCCTTGCCTGCGGCAATTCCTCCCCTCTCCAAATTTGGAGAGGGGTTAGGGGTGAGGTATGAAAAAGCAAAATATTTCAACTTACTCACAATTTTGAATCATGCATATCCAACAACCACACCAAACCAACAGGAGACTGCCTCATGACACAAAATCCATTAGTGACTACCCAATGGCTGAATGATCACCTGAACGATGCAAATCTGCGCATCGTCGATATTCGCGGGCACGTGCTGCCAGCCAGCGAACCGCATCCGCATTACTTCAACCACTATGCTGATTATCAGGAATCCCACATCCCCGGCGCGGTATTTGTCGACTGGGTGAAAGAGATTACCGACCCCGACGACACGAAATTTCATGCGCAGATCGCCAAGCCGGAGCGTTACGCCGAGGTCATGAGCCGGCTGGGAATCGGGCCGGATACGCTGGTAGTCGCCTATGATGATGCCCACAGCATGTTCGCTGCTCGTCTGTGGTGGAGCCTGCGTTATTATGGGCATGAAAACGTGGTTGTGCTGGATGGGGGCTGGAAAAAATGGACGGCTGAAGGTCGCCCGGTCACGGCTGAAATTCCGACGATTGAAGCGGCGCAGTTCGTGCCGCAGCGCAATTCCGCTATCTATCGCAGCGCGGACGATATCGCCGCTGGCCTGCACACCGACATGACGCTGATTGATGTCCGCAGCCCGCAGGAATACGCTGGACAAGCCTCACGCACCGATCGTGCGGGTCACATCCCCGGCGCGATTAATCATCCCGCCAGCAAATTTTACAATGCCGATGACACCCTGCTATCACCGGAAGAATTACGCGCGCAGTTCGCCGCTGAGGGCATTGATCCCACGACTGAAAATATCGTCACCTATTGCAACGGTGGTGTGTCCGCCAGTTTCGGGATGCTGGCGCTGAAGCTGGCCGGGATCGAAAACGTGGCGATGTATGATGGCTCGTGGAAAAACTGGAGCAGCGACGCCAGCAAACCGGTTGAAACTGGTGACTGATAATCGCATTTAGAAATGGTGTATCATAAAGAAAATATTGTCGATGGGAAAAATACCATGACTGACATGACCGAACAAATCGAACAAGCTGAACAGGAAGAAATCGCTGGTGAAATCATTGCGACGGATGTCTCGCTGGAAGACTACATGGCGCATTATGCCGCGCAGCATTGCGAATGGATAGAAGGGGCAGTTATCCGTATGGCACCAGCGACATTAGAACATAATGATTTACTCTATTATCTCTATAATCTGTTCAGTGCTTACTTCGAACTAAAGCCGTTGGGGCGTGTTGTAGGGCAACCCTTTGTCATGCGGACGGAAGCCTTCCCCAACCGACGCCGCGAACCGGATTTACTGATCGTATTGGACAGCAACCCCAGCGAACTGAAAGACACCTATCTGGATGGCCCCGCGGATATCTGCATCGAAATTGTCTCCAGCGAAAGCGCCAAGCGCGATCATGGCGAGAAGTTCATCGAATATGAGCAGGGTGGCGTGCCGGAATACTGGATTATCGACCCGCTGCGTCAGGAAGCCCGCTTATACCGGCTGAATGAGGCTGGTGTTTATACGCGTCAGAGCGAAGATGGGAACGATTATTATCAGACCCCCGCCCTGCCGGGACTTCTGCTGCATGTGCCAACTTTATGGCAGGATAAACTCCCCGGCCCCGTGGCGACCGCGCAGTTTATCAACGACACGCTGAAGTAAAGTGGATGAACCTTCACTGTGCTGACGCTTAATCCACTTTAGTAGCGATCCCCTGTACAATGGAATTATTGAGCGCACAGCACGGGAGCAGGCAGGATGAGCCGTATTTTCATCAATTATCGCCGTCAGGACAGCGAAGGCTATGTTGGGCGGCTCTATGACCATCTGATACAGCACTTCAAACCCGATGATGTCTTTATGGATATGGACAGCATTGAACCCGGTGCGGATTTCGTGCAGGTGCTGGAAGATGCTGTCACCGCCTGTGATGTGCTGCTGGCGGTGATTGGCCCGCGCTGGAGCACCATCACCGATGACGCGGGACAGCGCCGCCTCGATCAATGGAATGACTTTGTCCGCATTGAGATCGCAACCGCACTCAAACACAATAAGCTGGTGATTCCGGTGCTGGTCGGACAAGCGCCGATGCCTGCCCCCAAAGACCTGCCCGAGGACATTAGCCTGCTGGCACGACGTAATGCGATTGATCTGAATCAGCGCCATTTTGCGCGTGATGTGGAAAAACTGATTAACGCTATCCACAGAGTTGACTTGGCCGAAAAGGGTCTGATCAAGCCACAGGATGACGAAACTCTTCACGAGAAATCAGAGGCAATTAAGGCGCTGCGCGTCCAACTGGTGGGCGCAACGGATTCGCCACTGTATGCCTACCGAATCGAAAACGGTTATTTCCCGGTGCTGGGTGAAGGCCATCCAGATGCGAATATCCTGTTTAT
>JBBSQD010000321.1:0-6853 GCA_038258185.1 Aggregatilineales bacterium
AGTGACCGTAACCCGCGCATCCTGTATCTGTCGCGCAGTGTCCCACCGGGAGCCAGCGGATCGGCGGTGATTACCGGCAATCTGGCGAAGCAGTTCGCTCCGGCGGATATGATCGTCATGGGTGCCTATTTCGTGGGATCGCCCCCCATTCAATGGGACGCAGGCTGGCCGAAGATTCAATATGCGACCCTGCACCCGGCTGATTCATGGCGGGGTGGGCGGGTGATTCGCTGGGTGCAGTTTCCGTGGCTGCTGCTGCGCGTGCTGTGGGCCATTATTGCTGGACGCTGTGATAGTGTGCTGGCGACCTATCCCGATGAAGTCTATCTGATGGCCGCCTATTTCGCCGTCGTGCTGACCAATCGCCCGTTGTATCTCTATTTTCACAACACCTATTTAGAGCATGACCGCGGCAACTTTTTTGCAGACTGGTTGCAACCGCGCGTGTTTGCCCGTGCGCGTCACGTCTTTGTGATGAGCAAAGGCATGCAGGCGCTTTATCGCCGTTATTATCCTGAGCTGTCCTGTTCATCATTGGTACACAGCTTTAATGAAGACCTGCCGGAAATGAGTGAATTTAACGTGAAAGATACGTTCCACCAGCCCACACGGATTGTGCTTTCTGGCAGTGTCAACGAGTCGAATATCGGCGCGGTAGAGCATATGGCCGCCGCTGTAAAGCAGATGCCGCAGGTCGAAATGACCGTCTACAGCCGCACCAATCCGGCTTATCTGGCGCGTATTGGCGTGGAAGGGCCGCAGTTCAATCTGACCACCGTCTCGCGCGATCAGCTTTTGCAGGAACTGCGTCAGGCGGATATTTTCTTTCTGCCGCACGGCTTTTCCGCCAGAGAAACACTCGAGGAAATCCAGACGATTTTCCCGACTCGTACGATTGAATATCTCATTTCCGGGCGACCCATTCTGGCGCATCTGCCGGAAGACTGCTTTCTGGCGGAGTTTCTGCGTGAGCATCACTGTGCGCTCATCGTGACCGATCCGGATCCAGCGGCCTTAAAAGCTGCTGTCGAACGTTTGCAGAATGATGCCGCCCTGCGCGAAGAGTTGGTGCGCAATGCGCTGCAAGCGGCAGGACAATTTCACGCCCCGGCGGTCGCCCGTCAATTGCGTGAAGTCCTGTACTCAGCTGATGTCAAATTATCTCCGGGGTTATCATGATTCAGAATCCGAGCTTGAACACGCATAAGGCGACGAAGCAGGCCATTGTCATCATCCTTACCCTGGTCGCGTCTATGTTCGCCGGTTATCAGATCAGCCTGGTAGGGACGGAAGGTCTGACACCCTTTATTGCTTTGGCCGCTGGTGCGGCCTTGAGCTATCACATTTTCCAGCGTCCCTATATCGGTCTGGTGATTATCATCGCCACCTTGCCGGTCGATTCGCTGCTGCCGGATATTCCCTACTTTACCTCACTGTTTCCGGTGATCGGCGGTCTGACGATTCTGGCCTATATGGTGCAGCGCCGACGCGAGGGCAATTCCATCTGGCCGACCAGATGGCAGTTGACCTATACCTTTATTCTGGGCTTTATCATCTGGATGTTTATCTCGAACCCGACAGCCGCCTATCGCCAGAACCGCAGTATCGCGCTGTACACCTATGTTCAGCTATTCGCTCTGGTGGCCCTGACGGTCGAATTATTCAAAGGTGAGCGCAACCGTTATCATGCTCTGATGTGGGCTTATGTGGTCACCTGTACCTATTCGGCGCATGTGGCAATTCAGGAAGCGGCGATGCAACAGTCAAGCGTCGCGTTCGATGTCAGTGGGGGGGTGGGTGGTCTCAGCGGCATCAATACCAGCGCCCGCTATTACACCATCGCCTTTTTCCTGCTCTTCTATTTAAGAGGCAACCTGAAAGGGATGCAGCGCTGGATGGTGATTTTAACCTGGGCGGCGCAGCTCTATCTGTTGCAGGGGGTGGTGGTCACCGGTTCGCGGACGGCCATTATCATTGCTTTTGTGGGGGTGGTGTTGCTGCTTTTATCACCCACGTCCAGGATCAAACCGCAGCGGGTACTCATGCCGGCAATCGTTATCATGCTGGTGTATGTGGCTGTCCCCGGTGAGGTCTGGGATGGAATGATTAACAGCATCTTCCCAACATTAGAAGAAGGGACGGACACGGTAGCCACCCGTTATGAGTTATGGGATGCGGCCATGAATATGGTCGCTGAAAAGCCCTTGACCGGGGTCGGTATCGACCAGTTTGCGCGCAATGTTCGCGCCTACAGCAACCCCTTATCGCCCATGACCAAAGTGATTGGCGCCCACAGCATTTATTTCTCGGTGCTGGCGGAGACGGGGTGGCCGGGCTTCTTCATTTATATGGGTATTATCGTCTCATCGATATTTTATGCCTTAAGGGCGGCTTTTCGATTGCGCAACGAGGGAGATAAAAATCTCGCGTATATCTGGTTTGTCGCCCTTGTGGTGCTGCTCATTGGTGGCCTGACCAAACATGACCATTATGACAAGCTCTTATGGCTGATGTTCGGCACCTGTACGGCGGTCAATTACTTCCTGTACGACCAGCAACAGCGCGACAAGCATCTGCCTGAACTTAAGCAGGTCGCCTGAGGCACAGCGTATGACACCGACCGGGCCGAATGTACTCTACATTATAAACACGCTGAGTCAGGGTGGGGCAGAGCAGCAGCTTTATTACCTGCTCAAACATCTGCGCCCCGACGCGCGGATAATTTCGCTGGCACCAGGCGGTTATTGGGCGGAACCCATGCGCGCGCTGGGTTATGAGGTCATTGAACTGGAACGCAGCGGCTCATTTGATGTCGGGCGCTTACGGACGCTCATAAGGCTTATACGCCAGCTTAAGCCGGATATCGTTCATATTTATATTGATGGCATTCCCGGTGCCTATGGTCGTGCAGCGACTTTGCTCACCGGCCATCGGCGCACATTGATCGGCATTCGTAACCACCCCATCCATGATGAGCGCTGGTACACGCTTTTGCGGCGTTATCTGCTCAATCGCCATATCCGGCTGATGGTCACTAATTCCGCTTCCTCCCGTGATTATCTGGTGGAGCATGAAGGCATTAGCCCACAACGCGCGCGGTATATTCCCAACGGAATGGAAATCGAGCGCTTTGAGCCCAATTCTTCGCCAGAGCGCAAAGCGATTCTGCCACCCGAATGGCATGATAAAGTCATTGTCGGCACAGTCGGCGCCCTGGCAGAACGCAAGTCCCCGGAACAATTTATTGAGGTAATACATCGGGTACTAGGCCAGTCAGACCAGGTTAAGTTTGTACATGTGGGTGATGGTCACCTGCGGCAAAAAGTGCAAAACTACGCTCATGAATTGCAGGTAGATCAGCACGTTCTTTTCCTGGGATCCCGAAGTGACGTGCCGTGTGTACTGCAAGCCTTTGATATCTTTCTGATGACCAGCAGCAACGAGGGCACCCCCAATGCTGCGATGGAAGCGATGGCGACGGGTTTGCCCTGTGTCCTCACGGATACAGGCGACTGTCGGCATCTGGTTACGGAAGGTGAAAGCGGCTACGTGGTACCCATAGGCGATGTGTCTGCTTTAAGTGATCGTATTCTGCGCCTGGTGGCCGACCCTACCCTGCGCCAGCGCCTGGGCAGCACAGCTCATGAACATATTCAGGTTTATGATGTTGGGCAGATGGCGGGGCAGTATGAGGCCATTTATCAGGAATTGATGGGTTTGTGATGTTAGCCCATTAAGGATGATTTTAGCTTTCTTACACGCATAACCTGATAAGAATACGCTTGGAGCATAAACATGTCGATAACAAACACCCACATTCCTAAAGCGGCGTCTACCACTGCGGTGGATGACCGTCCGCTTAAAGCCCTCTTTATTTGCAGTCAGTGGCCCAGTCCGGAAAATCCTGCTGTTGCGCCGTTTATCCCGCGCGAGGTAAATTCTATGCGTTCGGCTGGGGTGGATGTGGACACGCTGCTGTACACAGGTGGCTTTAGTCCCGGCAATTACATCCGTGCGGTGCGTCAGATGCACAAAATGCTGCGCGAAAAAGACTATGATTTAATCCATGTCTATTTTGGTCAGTGCGCGATTGTGGGGCGGGCGCAGTTAGGATTGCCGGTCGTCATCACCTACGGTGGTAGTGATGTGGAAGGCACGCCTTTATTCAACGGCATTAACCGCTGGAAAAATGTCATGGTCGTGGGCATCAGCCGTTTGATGTCGCTGCTGGTGGATGAAGTGATTGTGGTATCGGATAATCTGGGGCGCAAACTGCCGCGCAAGGATTATCATATCGTCACTACAGTGCTGGATATTGACCGCTTTGTGCCCGGTGATCAGCTTGAAGCCCGTAAGAAACTGGGGCTGCCGCTTGACCTGAACAAAAAGCTGGCCTTATTCTGCTCGTCGTCACTCACCAACGAGCGCAAGCGTTACTGGCTTGCGCAGGCCGCGACCAAAATCGCCGCTGAGAGCGTGGATGTGGAGTTGATCCCGGCGGCGGGTCGTCCACCAGAAGAAATTCCGCTGTTTATGCAGGCTTGCAACACACTGATCCTGACCTCGACTAATGAAGGCTCACCCAATGTGGTGCGTGAATCATTGGCTTCAAATCTGGCTGTCGTCGCAACTGAATGTGGCGATGTCCGCCAGCGTTTGGATCACGTCCCTGGCTGTGAAGTGGTCGGCACTGACGAACCTGCTGATATTGCGGCAGCGATGGTGCGTGTTTTGCAGCATCCCGCTAACAACCCGCGCAACCTGAAACTGCGCGATGAGGTGATCGACCAGGGTCCCGATGTACTGGGTAAGCGTGTGCTGGAAATTTACCGTAAAGCAATTCATAAACATAGGAAGGGATAACATAATTTTAGGAGATTAGGCTGTGCGTATTCTATTCATTGGACGTAAGAATTTTACCAATCACTGTTTCGCCAACTGGATCGGCCAATACCATGAACTGGTGGGTTACTTTCAGGCTGACATCACCCGGTATTCTTCGGATTACCGCCAGAAATGGTTACAGCGTCGCATTAAACGCGGCGGATTGCTAAAAACTGTTGATCAGATGATGTATACGCTTTACTATCGGGCATTTCAGTATGAGACCAATCAGAAGCTGATGCGCGAGGTATTTTTGAATCACTTTGGTCAGTCTTTCTTTCGCCCGCCACCGGATGTACCCTATTATGCCTACGAGGATCTGAACAGCCCGGAAGCGCTGGAGACCCTGCGCGAGCTTCAGCCGGCTGTGGTTTTTGCCGTGTGCATCTCGCAGTATCTCAAAAAGGCCTACATGCAGGTTCCCAGATATGGCACCGTGCTTTATCACGAAGGTCTCACGCCGGAATATAAGGGCCTCCACACAGCTTTCTGGGCCAACTATAATGGTGAGCCGGATCGCATTGGCTACACGCTGTTGCGGCTGAACGAACAGATTGACGGCGGCCAGCCCATCGCTCAGGGAGTCGGTGATATTAAACCTGATATGGCCCCTTATTGGGTGTGCGCCGGACATAAAGCCTTAATGGATGGCCTTCCCGATGTTAAACTGGCGCTGGATGCGCTGGAGACTGGCCATGAAGTGGAGATTCGGCGCGAATTCGGGCCAGAACATATGTATACCTATCCGGGACTAACCCACGAACTCCAGCGTGTGGTCTTCCCCCAACACCAGAAAGACAAACACGCTTGACAGCAAGCAGCGATACACCCTTTGTATCCGTCATTATGCCCATTCGCAACGAGGCTGCGTTCATCGAGCGCAGCCTCGGCGCCGTACTGGCGCAGGATTACCCCCATACTCATCTCGAAGTGCTGGTGGCCGATGGGATGTCCAGCGATTCGACTCGCTTGATTATTGGCGATCTGGCCGCCGGTACGGATGTGCCCGTGACGATTGTGGATAATCCCGGCAAAATCGTCCCAACCGGCTTTAATCGTGCTCTGGCGCAGGCGCGCGGTGATATTATCGTCCGTGTGGATGGTCACACCATCATCGCGCCGGATTACGTCACCGAATGTGTCGATGCTCTGGCGCGTTCTGGTGCGGATAACGTCGGCGGACGTATGAACGCAATTTCATCATCGCCCTTTGGTGAAGCGACAGCCCTGGCAACCAGTTCACCGTTTGGGGTAGGGGGCAGCCGCTTCCATTACTCGCTGGAGGATGAATGGGTCGATACAGTTTATATGGGCGCATGGCCGCGCAGCGTGTTTGATCGCATTGGCGGCTTTGATAAGGAAATGGTGCGCAATCAGGACGACGAATTTAACTATCGCCTGCGCTCCTCCGGCGGACGCATCTTCCTGACGAATCGCATTCAATCCGACTATTATAATCGCAGCAGTCTGCGCACTCTCTGGCGGCAGTATTATCAGTACGGTCTGTATAAAGTGCGCGTTTTGCAGAAGCATCCGCTGCAAATGCGACCGCGTCAGTTCGCGCCCTTTATCCTCGTCAGCGCCATTCTCGGCGGCGCGTTACTGTCGCCGTTTAATCGCATGCTTGCCGCACTCTGGCGTTTCGGCACCAGCCTGTATATCCTGGCGAATCTGGCCGCGTCGATCTACACCGCCTCAAAAGCGGGCTGGCGCTATCTGCGCTATTTACCGGTGATCTTCGCCACGCTGCATTTTAGTTATGGTCTCGGCTTCCTGCGCGGACTGCTCAAATTCTATAATCGCTGGCAGGATCGCGACGCCTAAGCACCTGGTGTCTGTTTGTAAATTCATCTGTACGGACACGGCATGCCGTGTCACTGCGATAAAATCTGATTTTTAGATAAGTTCTGAGGGAATTTTTTGACATCAGCCAACACATTAGCCGGTAAAAATATTCTGGTGACCGGAG
>JBBSQD010000322.1:0-6763 GCA_038258185.1 Aggregatilineales bacterium
ATAATAAGCCGCATCGTGATGATCCCAGCTAAACGCAACGGGTTCGCTGACAATCGCATTGCCCACATATTCCGGATTCGACACGACCTGACTCAAAACCGCCCAGGCGGCGTTGACATCGCTCGATTCTGGAAAATGAAAGTCATCGGTTGAAGGGACAAAAACATGGATTAGCAGACCTTCCAGCAGTGAGGCGTTGCCCACCGAGCTGACCCGCTCATTCAGGACAATCCCGGAATCGGAGGGATACGTCACCCAATTGCCGGGAATCTTGATCTTCAAGTGAATATCGTTACCAGCATAATCCGTCCACTGGTCGCCAGTGGGGTTGCTGGTCTGCGAGGGAATTATATCACTTGGATTGGGCTCCTCCGTCACAGAGTCTGACGCGTAGGGGGTAAGCTGACATGCTGCTGTGCTGAGTACCAGCAGCAGCATCCCGAATAATAATTTCATGTATACCTAGAAGCGACACTTCGCTACCTGTCTGTCGTTGTATTCCCCATCCTAACATGCGCGCTGATTTGCAGGAAGCAACACTAAACGACCTCTCATGTATATTCCACAACCCTTAGCGCAAATATGAGAAACAACATAATACTGAGCGCCTGCTCTTCCATCAGGGGCGGAGGCGTTTCTGGATCATCTGCGCCAGCCAACCCAGTTCTTCAATTCTGAAGAGTGCCGCCAACCCCAGATAAATGGCTATACTGACTCCGCCCATCACCACCACCAGCAGAATTTCGCGGATCAAACCGGCAGACCCGATCAGCATGTCCAGAGAAGGCAGCAGCAGCCAACCCACCAGTCCCATAACCACCGCTGCTGTTCCGGCTTTGGCAAACGTGAGCAATAGACGTTGCCGTCCAAAACCCGATAGACGCCGAATCAGCAAAAAGGTCGAGAGCAGCGCGTGAGTCATGTGCTTCAGGCTGTCAGCGACCATCAGGCTGAATAAGCCAAAATATGGAAAGAGAATCAGCGCGACCAGCATATACAGGCTTAAGCTCACCAGACCAATGACCGCCGGTGTCAGCGTGTCCTGCCGCGCATAAAACGCATACACCAGCAGCAGATCCAGCGCGGCAAACGGTAAGCCGATCAGATACAGGCGCAGCGCAGTGACAGTGATGGCGGTATCGGTGGCGGTAAAGGCGCCATGCTGGAACAACAGCAGAATGATAGGCCGCGCCAGCACAAATAAGCCGATGGTGGCCGGTAAAATCATGGTGATTGCCAGCCTCAGCCCCAGGCCGAGCGTGTTGCGGAAGGCGCTGCGGCCTTCATCGGTCACCAGTACGGCCTGCCGCGAGAGTGTCGGCAGAATCGCGATACTGATGGCGGTGGCGATAAGACCCTGCGGGAATTGAATCAGCGTGGTCGCCAGTTCCATATAATTGATACCGGCGTCCCCGGTCTGACTGGCGAGGTTATAACTCACCAGTCGAATCACCAGCGTGTCGATAATCAGCGAGAACATCACCGGCACATACAGCAACACAATACGCCTGAGAGCAGGATGCCGCCAATTGACCGTGAAGCGCAGATTCGCGCCGCGTAAACCGGGCAATTGCAGCGCAAGCTGGCCCAGCGCACCACCCAGCCAGCCTATCGCCACGACGATAATACCGGCTGCCGGACGCGCGCTGAACCATTGAATCGGCAGTCCGCCAGTAGGGGTCAGTACAGCCTGCACCTGCGGTGGTGGCGCAAATACCAGCGCAATCAGCACGATGCTGCCGTTAAAGACCACGCCGGCACAGGCCGGCCACGTGAACATGCGCAGCGCATAGAGCGTTCCGCTGAAAATCGCGAACAGGCTCAGAAAAATCAGCGCGGGTGAGGTCAGACGCAGCAGTTCAGTCGCCAGTTGCAGAGTCGCTTCGCTGTAACCGCCCCCCACCAGATGCACCACCTGCGGCGCGAAAATCTCCAGCGCCAGCACCAGTAGCGCCAGGATCACCGTAATCAGGCTCATCAGCACCGAGACGAGCCGCCACAGGGCATCGCGCCCCTGGATGGTGACGACTTCACTCAGCACCGGGATAATCGCGCTGTTGACGTGACCGCCGATCAGCAGATCATAGAGCGCCTTGGGTACGACTACCGCCACGCGATAAGCAGCAGCGGCGCCACTGGCGCCAAACAGATTGGTAATGACGATCTCACGCGCCAGCCCCAGTATGCGGCTGGCGATATTGCCCAATGCCAGCACACCCGTCGCACGGGCAACACCGGCATTGGTTTCCTGCTGCGATTCTAAAGGCGCAGACGCAGCCGCATCAATGGAAGGATTTTCAACAGTCATAATCAGGAGGTACCTGCTAAATTGGCGGCAGCGCTCAGGGAAGCGCTTGAATCCGCGCGATCAGGTTGGATGTACTGTGGTCGGGCAGGTAATCGATTAACATGATCTGCCCGCCATAGGCTTCCACAATCGGGCTTTCCGGCAGGGGCTTGTGAGCATAATCGCCCCCTTTGACATAGATGTCAGGTTGCAGGGCGCGGATCACCTCAGTGGCGGTATCGTCTTCAAAAATGATGACTTCGCTGACCGGTTTTAACGCCAGCAGCAAACGCGCTCTTTCCACCGCAGGGACTAACGGACGGCCCGCACCTTTTAAGCGCGTCGTACTGGCATCACCATTGATGCCGACGAAAAGCGCATCACCCAACGCGCGCGCTTTTTCCAGATAATCCAGATGGCCGACATGCAGCAAATCAAAATGGCCGTTGGTGAAAACCAGCCGGCCTCCGGCCTGAAGTAGCGCTGCACCCCGGCTGATCGCTTCCTGCAATGGGATGTGTCCGAGCAAAATATTCTCTCACGTGATTGCCTGACAAGGCGCGTATTCTAGCAGTAGTCGGGCGGCCTAACCAGCGTCACCGTGATTCAGAGCGAGATTCCCAGAATGAGGCTGAGGCCAAAAACCACCAGAATCACCAGTGTAATCATGAGAATTACGCGGGTAAAACGCGCATCCAGTGTGCGCACGCGGTTAAACAGCGCCACCGTCAGCGCCAGCAGAGTCAGAAATGCGCCGTAAAATGAGACCAGAAAAGCCACGCCATGCCACACCGATTCGCCCAGCGCCTGAATCAACAGCGGGCCATTGACGGTGCTCCAGAACAGATACGGTCCCGGGCTGAGAAAATTCAGCAATAGCGCTCTGGCGAAAATGCCGCGATTGCTGGTTTCCACCGGGCTATCCGCGCCGATCTGCACGCCAGACCGTAACGCCAGCCAGGTTTCACGCGCGATCCATAATAGGAACAGCCCGCCGATAATCTGAATCACACGGATGAAACCCGCCGGAAGCTGCCCCAGCACAAAGACCACCAGCACGATAATCGGGATATCCACCACCAGCGGCGAGAAGATAATCACCAGACCGCGCCGCCAGCCGCCGGTTAAAGTCGTGCCGATAATGTAACTCTGCATGGGGCCGGGTAACGCTCCGGCGGTAAAACCCAGGCTTACCCCGCGTGAAATAAACGTCAGCATATGTATCTGCTTTCAGAAAAAGAGAAGAATAAACTCTAATCATAAAAATTAGGGTGATAACATCAAGTTGCAAAATGCTGATGAGTGAGTTGCACAGATCTTTTAACCCCCTCTAAATCTCCCCCGAATTCAGGGGAGACTTTCTATGTGCCGATTCCGGCTCCCTCCCTGAATTCGGGCTGCGAAGCGTCCCTGCGGGAGAGGGCTGGGGAGGGGTCATTAAGGATCAATATCACCTTGATTATTTAATGTGATTGCCCTGCTAATGCCTGATGATGTTGTGGATGGAGGAACCCCCTTCTGGGCGTCCGTCGAGTTTAATCGAAGCAGCTTAACCCACCAGCGGATTCAACTGCTCACGCGCTAAATTGAGCGAACCCGTCGCATTCCGCGCGGATTGCAAACCGCTGTCCACAGACTCGCGCGGATTGGCGCTGCTACAGGCGGCGATAAACTGATCCCAGCCCTGACGCGTCAGCGCCAGACCGGTATTCACCAGTTCCACGGCTAAATCCAGATCCGCCGAGAAACCGGCCAGTTCCGCCGGGATGACATAATTCTCAGGAACAGCCGGGAACGGCTGGCTGCAACCATCCGTTGAGCCGGTATCGCGGATGTCTTCCCAATAGCGGTTGAGCAGCGCTGTGGGGCCGCGCGGGGTCTGCATTTCATCAATCATATCCAGCAGGGCGACCACGGTAGGCCGCATATCCGGCACCGGGGTGGGCGCTTCCTCTGTGGCCTGCTCTGCTGGCACAACTACCGCTTCGTCGGTTGCAACAGAATCAGGTGCAACGGTGGGAGCAGGTGTGTTTGCGGGTGCAGCGGCTTGTCCAAGTCCTAAAGCCGTTTCGACCTCGCCCAGTTTTCCCAGCGCAGTCCCCAGTGGTGTGCTGATCTCAGCCGCAGTGAGTGCGACTGCCTCTGCAGAACAGGCCTGATCAAACGGCCCTCGCGCAGTTTCAAGATCGGCAATCGCGCTGTTTAAGGTCTGCACTTCATCGGTAAATTCGGTTGCTTCGCCCAGCGTATAAGCCGCTGGTTGCTGGAAAGTGGTCGTACAGTCGACATTGCCGCCACCCAGCACACTGAGATACTGCGCGCGCAGGGTTTGGGCATCGGTCTGGGCGGCTTCCAAACGGGCGACCAGGGCAGGCGGCACATTCACAGCCGCGGCTCCACCCAGCATCCCGGCGATTTGTCCGCCAAACTGCGGCCAGATCAGGAAGTTAAACAGCAGCAGAATCGCCAGCGACACCAGCAATCCCAGCATTAGCTTGCCCAGCCCGCCACCTCTGATGCGTGATCGGCTGCCAAATTTGTTTTTTAGCGCGATGTCTTCCAGTCGCTGGACGACCTCTTCCTGTTCAGGGCTATTCAACCCTGCTTCAAGCGCCCGAAACATCCCTAACGAATACGCCGCGGCGCGACGAACACCCGCATCAGGGTCTTCTTCATAAAGCTGACGCAAGCGCGTAATGGCACTTGGATCACCCGCTTCACCCAGCCACGCCGCGGACTCACGGCGTAATTTGGCATCCTGTGAAGACAATTGTTTAATGTTTTTGCGAACTTTCGCCTCAAAAGCATCCAGGTCGGACATAGAGATTTACGACTCCGGCGATAATAGCACTAGGTGTATCATAATACGACATCTCTGTTTCGTGCAAAAGCGAAATTTTAAGGTTGGGTTGTTATACCAAATTGGACATAGATGGTACAATTTATAAATTATATCTGTTCAAGTTCGACAAAATACCACGCCTGGAGTTTGGCAATGTTGCAACCTAATCTCAATATACCCCTGGATCGTGATGGTGAAGAACCGATTTACCGTCAGTTGATCCGTCATGTTCGGATGCAGATCGAAAGCGGCAATCTGCCCGCAGGCGCACGTCTGCCTGCCAGCCGCGATCTCGCCCGCCAATTGAATATCAGCCGTATCAGCGTGGTTAATGCCTATGCCGAACTGCGAGCCCAGGGTTATTTGAGCGCTCATGCCGGACGCGGCACGTTTGTTTCTGGTGAAACATCCACACCCACACCCAATGGGCATTATACCAGCCACCAGCAGAACAATAATAATGAGGCTCCCAGCAGCCCCGATCGCTCCATCAGAGAAATGATGCGGCTGGCACAAAAACCGGGTGTCATCAATTTCAGCCGGGGCGCACCGCCGCCGGAATTTTTCCCGGTGCATAATCTGCGTGATGCGCTCAACGCCGTGCTGGATCGTGATGGTTCATCGGCGCTGGGCTATGAGGCGCGCGAGGGCTTCGGCCCATTGCGGGCGGCTGTCCGCGATTATGTGAGTGCTCTGGGCATCCAGTGCAGCGCCGATCAGGTGCTGATTACCGGCGGCACACAGCAGGCGCTCGATATGGTGATTCAGGCCCTGTGTTCCGAAGGGGATACGGTCGTCGTGGAAAATCCGACGTACCTGGGCATGATCGATATCGCGCGGACACGGCGCGTACAACTGCACGGCATCGGCATGGATGAAGATGGCATCCGTCTGGACGAGCTGGAAAATTACATCATCGACAACAATCCGCGCCTGATTTATGTCATGCCCACTTTCCAGAATCCAACTGGCGTGGTCATGCCGCTGCATCGCCGCCGCCAGCTTCTGAATCTGGCGAATGATTATAATATCCCCGTGCTGGAAGACGCGGTCTACCATGAGTTCCGTTTTGAGGGTGAGCATGTCCCGCCGTTGAAAGCGCTGGACGAAAATGGCATTGTCATCCACGCCAGCGGTTTTACCAAGATGCTGCTTCCCGGCATTCGCATCGGTTATGTGATCAGCGACACGCGCCATTACGAACGCATTCTGCGCGTGAAATATGCAGCGGATATTTCGACCCCCGGCCTGAATCAGCGCGCGATTCATTATCTGCTGGAACGCGGTGTATTGGCGCAACAACTGGAACGCAACAATCGTGAACTGCGCCGCCGCCGTGATGTGGCGCTGGCTGCGGCACGGCGTTATTTCCCCCCCGGCACACGCTGGAATGCGCCGGAAGGCGGCATGTATATCTGGGCGCAACTGCCCAAAAACGGCCCCAGCGTGTCCGAGTTGTATATCACCGCTATTCAGATGGGTGTGGCTTATGCGATTGGCAGCGTCTTCTACACCAATAACTGTGGCAGCCACCGCATGCGCCTCAATTATGGCATCCACCGTCCGCTGGATATTGAAGAAGGCTTCCGGCGTCTGGGGCGTGCCTGGCGCGAACTGGCTGTGGATTATGCCGA
>JBBSQD010000323.1:0-6744 GCA_038258185.1 Aggregatilineales bacterium
GGGGCGTTGATCGTCGAAATTGTTTTTGCTTATCCGGGGATGGGTTTCATGCTGTTGCAGGCGGTTAATGGCCGCGATTACCCGGTGATGCAGGGCATTTTCCTGATGATTACGTTTGCTGTGTTGATTGCGAATTTCATCGCAGATATTATCTATGTACTGCTCGACCCGCGTGCCCGTTAAATACTTAATGGAGATTTATTGATGGAACAAAGTAAACCTGTCCAGCAAACTATCGTCAGTGCCCCGGTGCGACGCCCTTCCCTGCTGTCCCGGCTGCCGTTACCGGGATGGCTGCATACGCTTCTGAACAATCGAAAAGCCTCTATTGGCTTATTTATTATGACCATGTTCGTAGTGGTGGCGGTGTTCGCACCGATCATCGCGCCGACTGAGCCGAATAAAATGGTGGGACGCCCCCATCAACCACCGAGTCTGGAGCATCCCTTTGGCACATCCCGTCAGGGACAGGACATTTTCTCGCAGGTGATCAACGGTACCCGCACCAGCCTAGCGGTGGGTTTCTTCGCTGGCACGGTGATTATCACGCTGTGTATTCTGATCGGCGTGACGTCAGGTTATGTCGGTGGCTGGGTCGATGATGTGCTGTCGATGATTACGAATGTCTTTCTGATTATCCCCGGCCTGCCGTTAATTATTGTGGTCGCGGGCTGGATTGATCAACCGGGGCCGCTGACGATTGTGGTGGTTCTGAGCCTGACCAGTTGGGCGTATGGGGCGCGTGTGCTGCGCTCGCAGACTCTGGTGCTGCGTAACAGCGAATTTGTCGCGGCGGCGCGGGTATCCGGCGAACCGACATGGCGGATTGTCCTGTTTGAAATTCTGCCGAATATGACCTCGCTGGTCGCCTCAAGCTGGATCGGCGCGGTGCTGTTCGTCATCCTGACCGAAGCGACGCTGTCATTTATTGGCCTGGGTAATCCCAATGGGGTTTCGTGGGGCACGACGCTCTACTGGGCGCAAAACAATCAGGCGCTGCTGACCAAATCATGGTGGACATTTATCCCGCCAGGAGTCTGTATCGCGCTGGTCGGTTTCAGCCTGACAATGATTAATTACGGTATCGACGAAATTACTAATCCCCGGCTGCAAAATAACGAAGGAGACGAATAGTGGCGGTTTTACCTCAGGAACACACAAACGACCTTTCACAAACGGTCAGACCGCTGCTGCAAGTCAATGACCTGGAAGTGGAATATCGCACCAAGCGCGGCAAAGTCAAAGCGGTGGATCACGTTTCGTTTGAGATTGCCCCGAATGAGGTCTACGGACTGGCGGGTGAATCCGGCTGTGGCAAGTCAACGATTGTGTATGCGATTACACGGCTGCATAGACCGCCGGCTTATATCACCGGTGGTGAAGTGCTGTTCAACGGCAAAGATGTCCTGAAAATGAATGATGACGAATTAAAGGCATTTCGCTGGGAACATGCTTCGCTGGTCTTCCAGAGTGCGATGAATGCGCTCAATCCGGTCATTACGGTGGGTGCGCAGATTATTGATGCGATCCAGGCGCATAAGCCGGTGAGTAAAGAAGAAGCACGGACACGCGGCAAAGAACTGCTGCACATGGTGGGCATTGATGTCAAACATATCGACAGCTACCCGCACCAACTGAGCGGCGGTATGCGGCAACGTGCGGTGATTGCGATTGCGCTGGCGCTGAACCCTGAACTGATCATTATGGATGAACCCACTACGGCGCTGGATGTGGTGATGCAGAAGCAGATTATGCAGGAAATCCAGTATCTGAAGCAGGAATTCAACTTCTCGATTCTGTTTATCACGCATGATCTTTCGCTGCTGGTTGAATTTTCTGACCGGATTGGCATTATGTACGCGGGTGAGATTGTCGAGTCAGGGCCATCGCGGGAGATTTTCCAGGCACCGCAGCACCCGTACACGTCTAAACTCATGAACTCCTTCCCCAGTGTTACCGGGCCACGGCGCGAATTAACCGGTATTCCGGGTTCGCCGCCTGATCTGGTCAACCCACCGACCGGCTGTCGTTTCCATCCGCGATGCAGCGAGGCGATTGTTGGCCTGTGCCAGGAAGTTCACCCACGGTTGCAGTCGGTTGGCGAGCGGCATATCGCAGCGTGCCACCTGATTGATGAGAAAGGTTCGTAATGGATCATAACGAACAGCCTATTCTGGAAACACGCAATCTGAGTAAGTCGTTTATGGTGGGCAATGCCCTGTCACGCCTGGAGATCAAGGCCGTCCAAAACGCGAATATCCAACTGTATCGCGGGAAAGTGACGGCGCTGGTGGGTGAAAGCGGCAGCGGCAAAAGCACGATTATCCGCATGCTGGCGCGATTATATGAACCGACTGAAGGCGAGATCATCTTCAAAGGTGAAGATGTCGCCAAAACGAAAAGCCGTACGATGCTGCTGAAGTATCGCAGCCTGGTGCAGATGATTTTTCAGGACCCATTCAGCTCACTGAATCCAGTCCATAAAGTGCGTTACCATCTGGAACGCCCACTGAAAATTCATAAAAAGGCCACTAATAAGGCCGACCTTGATAATCAGATTGATGCGCTGCTGGCACGTGTATCGCTGGTTCCGACCGAGGAATTCGCGCCGAAATATCCGCATCAACTGAGTGGTGGACAGCGGCAGAGAGTGGCGATTGCGCGCGCACTGGCGGTTGAGCCGGAAGTGATTCTGGCGGATGAGCCGATTTCGATGCTGGATGTGTCGATCCGTATGGGCATTCTGAACCTGATGGCGAAGCTGCGCGATGAAGGCAATATCGCTTTCCTGTATGTGACGCATGATCTTGCCAGTGCCCGTTATTTCGCGGATGATACGCAGGTGATGTATGCTGGGCATATTGTCGAAAAAGCTGACAGCGAAGAACTGGTGCAAGACCCGAAGCACCCCTACACGCAACTGTTGCTATCCGCTGTGCCTGACCCGGCACGCGGTCTGCGCACCGATAACGAGATCGAGGCCAAGGGTGAAACTCCAAACCTGGGCGCGATTGGCGTCGGCTGTCCATTTGCTGCACGCTGCCCACATGTGATGGAAAAATGTCACACGGCAATGCCACCCATCACGCAAATTTCCGACTCACGATGGGTGCGTTGTTATCTGTATGAGGACGAAAAGCAGACCAGCAAGCAGACACTGGTAGCGGCTGGCGATTAAACGCTTTCTCATCATTTTGCAGCAGATTTTCCCCTCACCCCCGGCCCCTCTCCCACTGACGTTCGCTGCGCTCACTGGGGAGAGGGGAGCAAGAATTTTCAAGTTCCTCGTGGGAGCGCTACAGACAGGGGCATTTCGCAGGGTGAGAAAGAAAAGTTACTTCCTGCTCTTTAAAGTTCATAACACACTTCAGAAAATCGGGGTATGGCATTAAAGCCTGCCCCGATGTGACTTTGCCCCCTCCCCGATTTGCTCTTCATGTGGCTGATCTCTGACGCGCTTTAGTTTACAGCTATGAGCTTCTCATCTGTAATTTTTTTACAGCGAAAATCCTTGACAGACTTTATAAACTAATCTATATTTTATTTAGTGACCGACGGTCGGTCAGTAACACATGAGGAGCAGACTGTGGCACGTGTTGTAAAAGAATATGACGACCGTTTCAATGAATTTCTGGAGACGGCGCAAACCCTGTTTTTCACTCAGGGTTATGAACAAACCTCTGTGCAGGACATCATCAAGCAGATCGGCGTGGCAAAAGGCACCTTTTATCATTATTTTGATTCGAAAGTGGAATTGCTGGAAGCGGTGGTTAAGCGCAATCGCACTAACCTGCTGGAAAGTGTTGTCCTGCCAATAGCGAATCATTCTGAGTGGGATGCGCTCACGAAGTTCAGGCAGTTCTTCAGCGGGTTGAATAACTGGAAACTCCTTAACCACAACATTATTCTGCAAATGCTGCGGATGCTTTACAAAGATGAAAATGTTTTGCTGCGCCTCAAACTGACTGACGTAAGCCGCCTGACTATGGCGCCACCGCTCGCGGAGATTATCGAGCAAGGCGTTATGGAGGGTGTATTTGATGTGAGATTCGCGCAGGAAACCGCAGAATTGATTCTGCGCATATGCGAAGTACCGTCGCATGAATTCGTAGCCGCTTTAATCGACGGTCACTACGATGCGGCGCGTCTGGAAATCATCACGCGGGAGTTTGATGTGTTCAACCGGAGTATCGAGCGGGTTTTGGGCATGACTAACCATACCGTTACCCTGGTCAGTGAAGCGGATTTACTCGATTGGTTAGCTATTGTGGAGCAGGTTTCAGTCGATAAAGCAGTATCAAGTTGAGGAGAAAATAATGGTCGCTGTAAAACAGGGTTCGTCTGTGCCGCTGGAAATCCAGATACCGCTTAACCTGAACACAAAGCTTTTTAATGAAAACAAGTATGCCTATTATCAACTGCTGCGTGACGAGGCCCCGGTCTGCAAAGGCAAAGTCAATATTTTCAATCCGTATCTGATTTCGCGCTATGATGACTGCCTCAGTGTACTGCGCGATCCGCGAATTGTGCGTAATCGCTCAAAGGTGACGGGTGGCAGCCGCCTGCCCTTCCCGGCTCCAAAAGCGGTCACTGTGCTGATGCAAAGCATGATTTTTGAAGATGAGCCCGAACATCGCCGTTTGCGGACGCTGGTGCATAAAGCGTTTACGCCGCGATCTTTGAGCAAACTCCAGACCAGGGTGGAAACCATCACGCAGGAATTGCTGGATAAGGCAGAAAAGCAAGGCACTGTTGACCTGATGCAAAGTTATGCGCTGCCGATTCCGGTGACCGTGATTGCGGAAATGGTCGGCGTTGAGGACGCGTATATGCAGCGCTTTAAGAAGAGTATCGACTCGCTTACCAGCGGGCTGGGCAGCCTGGGCATGATTCGTCTGATGCTGTGGGATGTATGGCGCACCATTGGTTTTATCCGCGAGTTTGTCCAGTATAAGCGTGACCATCTGGGTGATGACATCTTAAGCGCGTTGCTTCAAGCGGAGGAGGACGGTGACCGACTGAGCGAAGATGAAGTGGTGAGCATGGTCTTTCTGCTGATCGGCGCTGGTTATGAAACCACCGTTTATCTGATCACCAACGCGGTGCTGACTCTGCTGCAACATCCAGACCAGCTCGAAAAACTGCGCGCCAATCCTGACCTGATGGACAGTGCAATCGAGGAAGTGCTGCGCTTTAACAATCCAGTGCAGGGCACCAAACCGGGGTATGCCCGTGAAGACCTGACCATACAGGGCGTGACGATCCCTAAAGGCGCGGCGGTGATGCCGCTGCTGGGCGCGGCCAACCGCGATCCGCGAGCGTTTGATCAACCGGATACCTTCGACATCACCCGCAGCCCCAACAAGCATCTGGGATTTGGACAGGGTATTCATTATTGCCTGGGGGCACCGCTGGCACGGCTGGAAGCCAAGATCGCGCTGACCAATCTGCTGGAGCGTAACCCCAATCTTCAACTGGCGGTTGATGCGGAAGATTTAGTGCTGCAAAATCTGACTCTGTGGCATCGTTATGAAAATCTGCCGGTCAGGTTAGGCTAACCACAATTTACCTGTAGAATGGGTATCAAACTTTATAGCCCCGGTCTATGTATATAGATCGGGGTTTTATATTTTCAGTAACGGAGATTAAAAATGATTCCGCAAGAGAAATTTGCGACTGAACTATCTGACGTGTTTAACGAGACATTTAATGAGGTGATGGGGATTTATCTGGACAAGGGAACATCGCTGTTTGAAACACTGGCGACTATCTCCGCAGAGGAAGCGTCCCAGCCCGTATCGGCCACCTGCGCCAGCATTGCCGCGCAGGTGGAACATGTACGTTTCTATGTGAGTGTGCTGGAAAACAGCCTGCTTGACCAGGAAATCGGCAAAGTCGATTGGGGTGAAATCTGGCGGAACACCGAAGCGGTCAGTGCTGAAGAATGGGAAGCCAGTCAAGCCCGATTGAAAGCCACTTATGAACACTTACAGGCTACTATGAAAGCGGTTGAGGATTGGAATAAGGGGGACAAAATAATGGACGCAGTAGCAATATTGGTACACACGGCCTATCACCTCGGTGAAATCCGGCAGGCGTTATGTACGGTGAAGCAGGCTTAATTTGGCCTCCAGGTGGGGTAGCGACTGTAACCTGCGCTCCAGGTGATGCGCCGCGCGAGACAGGTTTCAGCCGTGCCGCCACAATCCGCCGCGACGATGTAAAGCTGCGATTGGCCATCGCGTTCTGACTCAAAAGCGAGGTAACGGCTATCGGCTGACCACGCCGGGGTTTTGTCGGTGGCGGGATGATTTGTCAGGCGCTGGATGACCGGACGGCATCCCGCCTCCCCCACTGCGCAGATGGTCATCGTGTAGATTTCGGCATTGCCATCGCGTGCGGAGGTGAAGGCAATGCGTGTGCCATCAGGTGACCAGACCGGGTCCCAGTCATTGGCGGGGTGCTGGCTGAGATTGCGAAAACCGGTGCCGTCAATTTTCAGGGTGTAAATGTCGGAGTTGAGCGAGTTCTGCTGATTGGTGTAATAGACAATGTGCTGGCTATCGTCTGTCCATGTGGGGGCGAAGCCGGTTGTCAGAAAAATGGGTTGGGTGCCATCGGAATTCATGATATAGATGCTGTCGAAGTTGACCATGAAGGTAATGTGCTGACCGTCAGGTGACCAGACGGGTCGCCAGTTCAAAAGCTCGGAGGAATTCAGCTCGTTGATTTTACGTGTGTTGA
>JBBSQD010000324.1:0-6729 GCA_038258185.1 Aggregatilineales bacterium
GGCAAAAATACGGTCTATCGTTATCACATCGAAGATCCCATGTTTTTTGAGGAATCCATCCGTGTCACCATTGAGCACGGTCACGCCAATAAATTAACCAATGATTACGCCTCAACCGCCTACTGGTATCAGGCCGAGCCACACCAGCCATTCCCGCAGATGCTCCCGGTTGAACAGCGTCTGCCACGTCTGTGAAATAACGTTAAAAACAGAAAGCTCTCCAGTTGGAGAGCTTTCGTGGATAATAAAGTGAGAGTCAGAAACGAATTTCAGACCGACAGATACTCACGCACGACATCATTATCGAGTTCCTGCGCGTTGCCCTGCGAGACAATTTCGCCGTTCTCCATGACATAGGTGTAATCTGCCAGCGCCATCGCAAAATCCAGAAATTGCTCGATCAGTAAAACCGAAATGCCGCGATTTGTCCGCAGATCATGAATGACCTGTTCGATCTGCGCGACGATATTGGGTTGAATGCCCTCGGTGGGTTCATCCAGCAGCACCAGTTTCGGCTTGCGTACCAGCGTGCGACCGATAGCCAACTGCTGCTGCTGTCCGCCACTGAGCGTCCCCGCGACACGATTCCGCATTTCCTTAAGCACCGGGAAAATTTCGTAGATATCTTCGTTGGATTCTTCTTTTTCTTTGGCGGTCATTTCACCCGGAACCGCCTCAAAACCAATCAGCAAATTTTCATAGACGGTCAGATAGGGGAAAATGCCGCGTCCCTGGGGCACATAACCAATCCCCATCCGCGCGCGTTTATAGGCATCACCATTGGTAATGTCCTTACCGTTGTAAGTGATAGAGCCGCCACGCGACTTCAGCGCGCCGATGACGGCTTTAATCAGCGTCGTTTTGCCAACGCCATTACGCCCCATCAGACACACGGCCTTGCCTTCTGGGACTTCAATCGAAATATCACTCAGAATCTGGCTTTGACCATAATACACATCAAGATTGGAAATGTTTAACATAAGTTCCTGCCTTACGCTGATTCGCGGTGATTGTGACCGAGATAGACTTCCTTCACTTCCAGATCATTCTGAATGTCAATCACGTTGCCTTCGCGCAGCAAACGTCCCATATGCAGCACGCTGACTGTCGAGGCGAACTGCCGCACAAATACCATGTCGTGCTCAACCACCAGAACCGCGCGCTCACCGCTGATTTCATGCAGCAGTTCACCGGTGCGATCACGCTCCGCCCGGGACATGCCGGCAATCGGTTCATCCAGCAGCAGCAACTTGGGCTCCTGCATCAACAGCATGCCGATCTCCAGCCATTGTTTTTGTCCATGCGACAAAATAGCCGCACGAGTCTGCGACTGCTCCTGCAGGCGGATCGTCTCCAGAATATGATCAATTTTGTCACACTGTTCAGGGGATAAAGCCTGCACCAACTGTAGCTTAGGCACATTAAAGCCCAGTGACACGGCCAGATTCTGGTAAACGGTCAATGTCGGAAAAACCGAGGGTGTCTGGAATTTGCGGGCGATGCCATGTCGGACAAGTCTGTGTTCTGTCCAGTGAGTGACATCCAGCCCACCGTTAAAAATCACTTTACCCGTATCCGGGCGGGTCTTGCTGGTAATAATATCGAGCAAGGTGGTTTTGCCCGCGCCATTGGGGCCAATCAGAAAACGCAGCTCACCCTGGAAGATTGAAAATGATAAGTCATCTAATACTTTAAAGTTGTCAAAGCTGACATTTACATTGCGTACATCCAGAATACGATCATTATTTTCGCTCATTATTGACTCCTAAGATGATGTTTCGGAAGCGGGAATATTTAAGCTGGAAGATGCTTTTTTCCTGCGAACATCCAGACTGGGCAGGATGCTCTGTAACGTGCCGACCACGCCTTTGGGGAAAAGCACCACGACCCCCACAAACAGCGCACCCATGATTAACTGCCACAGATCAGGGTTGGCCGAGCTGATTGTCGACTTGCCGAAATTGACCAGCAGTGCGCCAATCACCGCGCCGATAATTGTGCCGCGTCCACCCACCGCTACCCAGATCACAATTTCAATCGAAGCGACAATATCCAACTGAGCGGGGCTGATGATACCAACCTGCGGGGTAAATAACGCACCAGCAAGTCCCGCGATACCAGCAGAAATCGCAAATACGGCTGTCTTAACAAATGCCGGGTTGTAACCGGTAAAGCGCAGACGGGCTTCGTCATCCTGCACGGCGACCATCACCAGACCAAAACGTGATCGCACCAGCCAACGGCTAAAGACGTAGACTATCGCCAGCACAATCACCGTCGCCAGATACATAGCCACCTTGGTGCTGTTATCGCCCAGCGAAGCGCCAAAGATGGTTTTCATTTCGGTTAGCCCATTGGTGCCATTAATGAGCTGCTGCTGGCCGATGAGCAGCAGCGCCACGATTGCCGTCAGCGCCTGGGTCACAATTGCAAAATACACACCCTGGATACGGCTGCGGAACAACATATAGCCCACCAACGCCGCAAGAAGCATCGGGAAAGCAATCGCCATAAACAGGGCAAACACTGGAGATTGGAACGGCACCCATAAAGCAGGTAATTCAACCACACCATACAGCCCCATGAAGTTTGGCAGCCGTGTCCCCGCAGTTTCCAGGTTCAGATACATACCGAAGCAATAGGCACCCAGGCCAAAAAATAACCCCTGCCCCAGGCTGAGCATCCCCGCATAACCCCACAACAAGTCCAGACCAATGGCGACAATCGCATAGGTCAGGTATTTACCCAGCAAACTCACCTGAAAATCTGATAAAACACTCGGCAGAACAAATAAGGCCAGAGCCACGATCAGCATGAAAGCAACCCAGTGAATTTTTTCACCGTGTTTATTCATGAGTACAGTCATCAAACATTCTCCTCTTTGTGACTCACGCGCGCCCTCGTGCTGCAATCATGCCTTGCGGGCGCAGTTGTAGGAACAAAATGATGAGTACAAATACCAACACTTTGCCTAAAGTTGCCGTGGTATAAAATTCTAAAAATGAGTTAAATGTGCCGATACTAAAAGCCGCCAAGACCGTTCCAGGCAAACTGCCAACCCCGCCCAGTACGACGACCATAAACGCATCGACAATGTAGCCTGTCCCCAATTGCGGGCCGATCTGCCCCAGCAGAGTCAGCGCTGCCCCGGCGATCCCCGCCATCCCGGCACCCAGCGCAAAAGTAAAGCCATCCACCAGACGGGTCGAAACCCCTAAAGTGGAAGCAACTTCACGATTTTGCATGACCGCCCGTGTGCGCCGCCCCCAGGAAGTACGGTTCAGATATAAATAAACACTGATGAGGCAGACCACCACCAGCACAATAATGAACAGACGCTTATACGGTAAATACAGATTGCCTGTGCCTAAATGAAGCGCACCATTGAGCCACGAGGGTGAAGTTACCGGTACATTACGCGAGTCATAACTGCGGAAAAGCTGCTGAATGATTAAACCGATGCCCCATGTCGCCAGCAGCGTATCCAGCGGACGGCCATATAAATAGCGGATAATAAACCGTTCCAAAAGCCAGCCCATGAGTGCTGTGACCAAAAACGCCGCGGGGATAGAAAGCATGAAAAACACACCGGACTTCGCGGCATCCGTCCCGCCGATCCACTTGGCCAGAAATTCCTGAAAAAAGTAGGTCGTATAAGCACCAATGACGATAAATTCGCCATGAGCCATATTGATGACCTTCATCAGGCCAAATGAAAATGCCAACCCCAATGCCACCAGCAAAAGGATTGACCCGATACTGAATCCGTTGAATAAGAGGAGTAAAAAGTTATCCAATACACTAATCCTTGCAGTGGCTAAAAATGGATGCTTTTAATAAGAAATTTTAGAGAATTTAAATAATTATTTTTCATTCAGAGTGGTCTGAATTGACTTCTCAGACCACTTCCGGTAGCTTATAGATGCCTGTACTAGGGGCGAGACTTTCACCAAAACAGCGTCTAGTTCCTGCTGTCTGCTTGTTTTGGTGAAAGTTCTTACATCTACAGTATTTCACTCAGATCTTTGCGGAGATTTACTCAGCCGCAGGGCAACCCTCTTCGGGCTTCGGCAGGCTTTCCGCCCAGACATAACCGCACAGATATGGATCGGGGACAACAGGTTCAGTTTCCCAAATCGTGGTAATCAGACCCTCACTGTTAATCTCACCGATACGGACTGGCTTAATCGTGTGCTGTGTTGCGCCATCCAGAACCACCAGACCTTCGGGGGCTTCGTAGGAAACGCCGTCCAGAGCTTCACGAACCGCGTCTACATCGGTTGAACTAGCTTTTTCAACAGCCGCGGCCCACAGATACACACCAAAGTAACCAGCTTCCATCGGGTCACTAGTGACACGATCTTCACCGTACTTGGCTTTGAAGGCTTCGACGAAGGCAGTGTTCACCGGGCTATCCACCGTCTGATAGTAATTCCAGGCGGTCAGGTGACCTTCCGTGAATTCCACACCAATCGAATTGACTTCTTCTTCAGCTACGCTGACCGACATGACTGGCAGGCTTTCAGCAGTAAAACCGGCATCCAGGAATTGCTTGAAGAAGGCCACGTTGCTGTCACCATTTAACGTGTTGAAAATCACGTCTGGTTGTGCTTCGCGGATTTTCGCAATGATGGTGCTGAATTCGGTATCACCCAGCGGCACATATTCTTCACCAACAACGCTTGCACCTTCAGCAGCACCCACCTGGGCCTGAATGATGGTGTTGGCGGTACGCGGGAAGACGTAGTCGGAACCGAGCAGGAAGAAGCTGGTCTTGCCTTCTTCTAGTAGATATTCGACTGCGGGGACAATCTGCTGATTGGTGGTTGCGCCTGTGTAAACAACATTCGGGGATTGTTCTAAACCTTCATATTGAACCGGGTAGAACAGTAATCCGTTGAGTTCTTCAAAAACAGGCAGCATCGCCTTACGGCTGGCACTGGTCCAACCGCCAAACACGACTGAAACACCATTTTCCACCCATAATTGTTCAGCTTTTTCTGCGAAGGTCGGCCAGTCACTGGCACCGTCTTCAACAACGGGCTCCAACTGACGACCCAAAACACCACCCGCGGCATTAATCTCTTCGATAGCCATCAACGTGGAGTCACGAACAGTTACTTCACTGATTGACATGGTGCCACTGAGAGAGTGCAGAATGCCGACTTTGATGGGTTCGTCTTGCGCGAACACCATAGACACGGAGAGTAAAGCCAGAAGCATACCTAAAAGTACAACGACTTTCAGGCGGTTATGGTGGAGAGGGCGAGTAGATAGTTGCATAAATGTTTCCCCTTTTCGATGTGGATAGCTAGGCCATTTTTAAACAGCATGTCCACTATAGCGAAAAGCAAGAAACACATTCACGGCTCATTAACACAAAATTTAAGCTCAGTATTTTAGTAATTTATAACATACAGCCAGCATTATTACTGAAACGAGAGGGGTATCACGCGGTGGTTTTTAGTTACTATAACCAGAGGAATCCTCTCTGTTTGTAAATATTAGATAACCAGGCAGGATATTTTGACATATAGTTCACAAGCCGTACCGAACTAACCCTATCGCCTGGGGGTAAATTTTGAGATTTCCGGTCAACAGATATTTTCCAGCGTTTGTATATATTGGCTTGGTGGGTTGTATACTATGCCAGATTTCACAAATAATTCATTATTAGTATTGATTTTATGGTGACTACCCTGCCGAGTTAATCTGTGAGATCCCAATCGCGAATGATCTTTTCAATGAAAGCCGGAATACCCAGCGCATCACGAATTTGGGCTACATCCACATCCGGGTAAAGTTGCCCCTGCGCCAATGCCAGTGCCGAAGCGATACCTGCCGCCTCCCCCAAGGCCATCATTGTCCGTGACAAACGGCATGACGATGCAGCGATATGAGAAAATGATGCGCCACGTGTGGCCGCGATCAGATTGTCGTACTCTATGGGGAGCAAGCACTTATATGGAACGCCATAGGGTTGATCCAGCTCGCCCAGTTTAGGGCCTTTAACCCGGCGTTCGCCATGTGTATCCAACGGATGGTCAGCAAAAGCGATTACTTCATCGGAGTGGTCTTGATGCAGCACTCCCGCACGCACATCCTGTTCACACAGCACATAACGCCCCACCAATCGATGTGATTCGCGGATACCGACGAGAGGGGACATATTCTCAAAACGATAGTGATCAAAACCGTATTGTGTTTGTAAACGATGCCAGTGCGCATACATACGCGCCTGTGAAATCTGCTGGGCCTGTGCATAGGGCATGTTATGGAATTCATTCCCCTGCATGGTCGGCAACGTGTTCATGCATAGATCGCCATTGGGATATTCAGCAATGAAGGTGGCTGGATTATTGGCCTTAAGCCATGCCTTTATTTCAGGTTGGAGCGCTTCTTCCGGCAATTCATCAACTCCGGCTGTATCGACTAATGCCACCCGGAAAATCTGCGAGATGCCATTGACAATCGGGCCGGCTGTATCGGGTGCTGACGGCTCTTCATACAGATCATAAGGCTCCTCGCCAAATGCCATCTGACATTCTGCCGCACGAGCAAGATGACAGCCACCAGAGCAATCAATATACAACTTACTGCGCACCTGATAGGCTTCACCGTCGTCTAGAGGCTGCACCACCACCGAGGTAATCTCCCTGCCCTGCACACGCACATCGGTAAACCGCGAGCGCAAACGGACATCGACACCGGCTTCAGTCAGCATCTCAA
>JBBSQD010000325.1:0-6652 GCA_038258185.1 Aggregatilineales bacterium
CCAGCGCACTGCTGTTAGGCTCGACTGCGATATTGAAGCTTTGCAGCAAGCCGACAAAAACAAAAAAGATGAAGATGTTGGGCACACCGTTGGACATAATGGTCAGCACAAACAAGACTATGCCGAGGATGAAATAGGCAGTCAACAGTGCACGGATTGTCCGCTCTGCGCCAAAACGATCCACCAGTTGGGCATTGAGGAAGGAAAAAAGCGCCATACTGATACCGATTGCGCCAAAAATGAACACAAACAGCTCTGGTTGACCGTAAATCTCGGTAATCACACGCTCGGAACTGCTGATATAGGAGCTGAAAACCGAGAACAAAATGGTTGTGATAGCCGTGTAACGGACGAAAGCCCGATTCCCCGTGACCTGCCGTACCGAGTGCATCAGGGTTGCGGCGTCCAGTTGCAGGCGACGTTCTGGCGGCAGCGATTCCTTCAGGCGCAGCGACCACAAAAAAATGGGGACAGCCAGCAGCGCAGGAGTCAGAAAGACCACCTGCCACGAGGTCAGTGCCAGAATGACCGAACCCAGAATCGGCGCGACGACCGGCACACCCAGAAAGATGGTGAGTATGAGCGACATGGTACGCGCCATTTGGTCACCGGAAAACCGATCACGCACCGTGGCCGTCGCGCAGACCCCCAGCGCCGCCCCCCCCAGGCCGACTACAAAACGCGCCGCAAGAATCAGGTTCAGATCCGGCAAAAGAGCCGCCGCGATACAACCGCTGACATAGAGCGCAAATCCCACCCGCATAATCGCGATGCGGCCATAACGGTCAGATAACGGGCCGAATACAATCTGGCCGATCTGCCCCAGGAAAAAGAAAGTGACAATGTGAGCGGTGGTGGTGGAGTCTGGCCCCAGGGCGAAATATTCGCGCAGCTGGTCAAAGGCTGGCAGCATAATATCAATCGCCAGCGCGGTCAACAGCATAATACAGGCCACTAAGGCGATAAATTCCGCCGGTCGCATGTCTTTGGGTTGGTCAGTTTGCATCATTGAAGGTGTCTCAGGTTGGAGCAGGCCAGAGTTGGAAGCGACAGTGTCATTAAAAATCCCCTTTTTAGCGCCCTAACTGGCGAATAAAATTAAAATCCCACTTGGATCATCAAGCCGAGCGGGAATATTTTTACCGAGTCTGTGCCGAGATTTACTTCGGGCCAGCAACGCCAATCAGATGGCCTTCGGGATCTTTGAAGTGGCCCACAACCAGATTGCCATTAGGATTCTTTTCCGGCCCCATCACCCGGGTGCCGCCGAGACTTTCAGCTTTCTGAAGTGCGGCTTCCACATCCGGCACGCCGACGTAGAATATCGAGTAGCCGCTGTAACCTCTGCCGCCACCTATCCCGCCGGGGATACCGACGCCATCAGGGGTTGTATTGGCATCGACGAAGCCATAATTGCCCGCTTCAGAAACCGCCGCGGCAACCGGTGAGTCGGTGTCAAATGTCCAGCCGAACAGGTCGCCATAATAGCTGCGGAGCTTGGCCGGGTCCTGCCCTGTGATTTCAAAATGTACGACGGGTTGTCCCACGTTGTCAGACCTTTCAGTATGGTTTTGCCAGAATAAGTATGAAGCGAGAACTGCGTTTATTTGCTTTGATCGACAATCGCTGCAATCCATTTCATATGATCACGGTAATGATAAATTGTCTCCCACGGCAGCCATTGGATCAGCGGACGTTCATCAGTGGAAGTCGATTGATAATGATGGTAGGGAAGTAACAAATCTTCGTGCGACATTGAAGTGATTTTATTCACGACCGGGGCATGATTTTGCTGCAAGGTCTGCATGACTTCAGCCAGTGGCATATCCTGATAACGCTGCTGGATCACAGCGTTGATCGGGTCATCGTCCTGTTCCCACACATCCTGTGGAATATCCATCGCTTCGCGTTTGGATCTGCCTTCCAGCAGCGCCAGTGCGGCTTTATCCCACTGCGCAACGTGGATGATATGATCCTTAGCCGTCCACCCGGCAGCATCGGTTGGGTGCGTCAGCTGTGCCTCTGTCAGTGATGCGAGATACTTCTGGAGTTCGTTCCATGTGGCATCGAGCTGGTGCAACATATCTTCGCGAGTCATTAACTTATCAGAATCACCCATCACACTCTCCCTCAGGCATCAGAATCAGTGAAGTATATTTTAGCACATGTGTGCGATTTACCACAAGATACCGCGTAGGCTTTGTGAGTTGAGAGACATGCTATGCCATAGCACCACATTCAATAGCAGAAATGAATTATCAATGGTACATTGGAGGCCGTACTCAGCATTCAGGGAGGACTGATTATGGGTTACATTTTACTACGCGTTTTAGTCAATGCGCTGGCGATTGCCATCGTCGCGCGCCTTCTGCCCGGCTTTCACGTTACCAATAATGATTTCGGCACCTTTATCCTGATCGGGCTGGTATTCGGCATCATTAATGCGCTGGTCAAGCCGATCATCACCTTTCTGACCTGTTCACTGGTGCTGTTCACACTCGGCCTGTTTATTCTGGTCATCAATGGGCTGATGCTGTGGCTGACCGCGGCGCTGCTGCCCAATCAGTTACAGATTGATAATTTCTGGTGGGCTATTCTGGGTGGCATTATCATCAGCATTATCAACCTGATTCTGGAATCGCTGGTCGGTGACCGCGACAACTCTGCTGAAGTGCGCGTTTACCGTTCCTGATACAGGCTCTCGGCAAGGTGCATCACATGATCTGTTACGCCAGATCATGTGATGCACACCTCATCTATAAAATATAAAATTAATTTGATCCCCAAAAAAAGTCAGATTGTGCCTAAACCCCCTCTAAAAACCTCTAAATATAAAAAAAACGTAAAGACTGGTAGAAATTCTTAACTTAAGTGTTCAGATTAAACAAACCTATGCTATTGTAAAGTTTGTAAATGTGACACATTTTGTCACGACCCTCACGCGAGGTCGTTGTCACACATTTTTTACACTGTGTTCAACAATCACATAAGGAAAATCACATGTATGCAGATAACGCTTTGTTATTTCCGCACCGTGTCATTCCGTCTTTGCAAAAGCTGCGAGGCCCCAAATGGGAGGAATTGATCGAACATGTTATGACCCTGCCCGAATGCCATGAAGAAACACTGGCGATGATGCTGGTGATGATTCGGCTGAATGGCTGCCTGGGCTGCGAAACCGACAGCTACCGAGCCATGCGCGGCTGCACGGCCTGCTCACTGCAGACACTGCGCCGCTTTAAAGGCAGTGATGATGATTTACTCCGTTTATATGAAGAAGCTTTATACGATGTGCGCAAATTCGCCAACGGTAAAAATCCAGCAGGCGCACTCGATTTACATTAAAATCTGAAAATATTTACACTTTACCTTAGGCAGATCCCGTTATGACTCTGTTTGCCATCAGTGATCTGCATCTGACCCATGAGGCCAACCGGCACGCCATTAAAGCCGTCAAGCCGCACCCCAACGACTGGCTGATTATCGCGGGTGATGTGGGTGAAAAAGATGTGCATCTGCAATATGCACTGGAAATCTTTACGCGCGCTTTTGAAAAGGTCATCTGGGTTCCCGGCAATCACGACCTGTGGACGATCCCCAATGACCCGGATGGATTGCGCGGTGTGGCGCGTTACGAACATCTGGTCAGTATTTGCCGCCAGTATCATGTCCTGACTCCCGAAGACCCCTTCCCCATCTGGTCGGACAGTGGCAGCAGCTACCGGATCGCGCCGTTATTTATGCTCTACGATTACAGCTTCCGTCCCAGCAGCATTCCATTAGAGGGCGCGCTTGAGTGGGCAGCGGAAAAAGAGATCGTGTGTGTCGATGAGTATGTGCTGCATCCCGACCCGTACCCCACCCGCAGCGACTGGTGCCGCGCACGGGTGCAATACAGCCAGCAGCGTCTGCAAGCCTTACCGCATGACCATCCCCTCATTATTATTAATCACTGGCCGCTGCGTTATGATCTGGTGAATCTGCCGCGCATCCCGCGTTTTTCGCTGTGGTGCGGCACCACCCAGACTGAGAACTTTCATCTGGATTATCCGGTGGCTACAGTGGTTTATGGACATCTGCACATGCGCGGAACATTCTTCCGTGATGGCGTATGCTTCGAGGAAGTTTCGCTGGGATATCCGCGTCATTGGGATCAAAACAGGCCGCTGGAAGATTATCTGCGCGTGATTGCCCCTTAAAGCAGGCTTTAAGCAGGTTAAATTATCTAAATTCATAGGGCTAATCTTGCATCCTGCCTGAGGTTTATGCTATAATCCTCCGACACCACATATAGATATGCGTGGTATTTCAGCATGATGCCCCTGACTTCCGTTGTGCAGCGCGCAACGCTGGTCAAACCGCAAAGTCATTTCAAATTTAACAGAGCGTTGGTGGCGTCAGCCGAAAATGGCAGCTGTTAGCTGTCCTATATAAATCAGTATTTATTAGAGAGGGTAACAAAGCTATCAGTACCTCAGAATTTCGCACAAACGAACAGATACGAGCCCGCGAAGTTCGCATCATTAGCGATGCCAACGAAAACATTGGTGTCCTTAGCATCGCTGAGGCATTAGAACTGGCGGAATCAAAGGGGTTGGATCTGGTTGAAGTTTCGCCAAATGCCAAACCGCCTGTTTGTCGAATTATGGATTTCGGCAAATTTCAGTATGAGCGCCAGCGTCGCGAGCGTAAAGCGCGTAAACAGCAGAAAACCGTTGAGGTCAAAGAGATTCAGCTTAGTCCGAAAACGGACGATCATCACCTCTCTTTTAAAGTGCGGGATGCCCGCAAGTGGATTGAAAGTGGCATGAAAGTGCGTGTACGCGTTCGCTTTCGCGGTCGTGAACGTGACTATCCCGATATTGCGCGGGATCGCCTGAAAGCCATTGCTGAAGTTTTGAAAGATGTGGCTGCGGTAGAGCAAATGCCGAATATGGAAGGCAGTGCCATGTTGATGATTCTGGCACCGCAAGCGAGCAACAAAAAATAGCGTATACTGGAGCAATATTGTGGGCAAGAAATATAAACTGAAAACACATAAGGCCACGGCCAAGCGTTTCCGTGTCACCGGTACCGGTAAAGTTGTGCGCACCAAGGGTGGTAAGAGCCATCTGCGTCGCCGCACCTCCAAGCGTACCAAGGCCAAATTCACAACCATGATCCCGCTGAACAGCACTGATTCGAAGCGAGTCATGACATTGGCCCCTTACCTGCGTCGTTACAAGTCCAATCCCCCGGCATAACCCCCGGGAATTTTTGGTTTTCACTATGGATGCTACAGCCAGAGCGCTGCTCTGGTTGTTTGTTGCTAGGAGTAAGTTAACATGGCAAGAGTAAAAACAGGGTTTACCCGCCGCCGTCGGCATAAGAAGATTTTAAACATGGTCAAAGGCCAATGGGGAACCCGTGGCCGTTTGTTCCGCCGTTCTAATGAAGCGATGCTGAAGAGCCTGTGGTATGCCTACCGTGACCGTCGTACCCGGCGCCGTGATCTGCGCCGTTTGTGGATTGCCCGCATCAACGCGGCAGCCCGCATCAATGGCATGAACTACAGCCGTTTCATTTACGGTCTGAAGAAAGCCAATGTCGATATTGATCGTAAAATTCTGGCCGACATCGCTGTACGTGATGCCGCAACTTTTGGCAAGCTGGCCGCCATCAGCCAGATGAATCAATAAACCGATTTCATCAGCTTTCAATTGAAACGCAGTTTGCAGCGGAGTCCATTCCTGGCTCCGCTTCTTTTGTTTGGTAAACTTGACAAGTTAATGCTATCCATAATTTCATTTCGTACGGACACGGCATCCCACGGGAGGCTAAACACACTGCCGTTTCCCTGCACTAAATTCTATTTTGGGGAGGCGACTGAGGGTGAAGGATGATTACCAGCACTCAGAATGATCGGGTGAAAGAGGTTCAGGCGCTGCAAACCCAGGCCAAGCGTCGGCGCAAGGCGGGTCGCATGGTGCTGGAAGGCGTGCGGCTGGTGCGGGATGCTCTGCAAGCCGGTCACGTGGCGGAAACGCTGTTTTACACCGCTGACCAGAGCGAAACCCTCGATGCGCTGAACATCCGCGGGTTGGAAGTCAGCGCCGAAGTGATGCGCACTATGAGCGACACCCAGCAGCCACAGGGGATTATCGGCGTGTTTGCGACTCCGCAGTTCACCCTGCCCGATCAGCCGCAGCGTGTGCTGATTCTCGATGCGATCCGCGACCCCGGCAATCTGGGGACTCTGCTGCGGACAGCGGCGGCGGCGGGAGTCGAGGCGGTGGTGCTGGCTCCCGGCTGTGTCGATGCGTTTAACCCCAAGGTGCTGCGCTCCGGCATGGGGGCGCATTTCCGTGTGCCGATTGTCGAGCTGGATTGGGCGCAGATCGAAAGTACCTGTGCGGGATTAACGGTTTATCTGGCCGATGGTCAGGGCGAAACACGCTATGACGCGGCAGACTGGTCAGCGGGTTGGGCGCTGATTACCGGCAGCGAGGCACACGGCGCCAGTGAAGCTGCCCAGCGCATCACGCAACAGCGCGTGTATATCCCGATGGCGGCGGATACCGAATCGCTGAACGCGGCGGCAGCGACAGCCGTGCTGCTGTTCGAGGCGCAGCGGCAGCGTCTATGAGGCACCTTCTGCTGGCAGGTCTGATGA
>JBBSQD010000326.1:0-6598 GCA_038258185.1 Aggregatilineales bacterium
CGGCTTTTTCCACTTCATCCATCAGAACAACGGTGTAGGGACGGCGGCGCAGGCCATCAGTGAGTTGCCCGCCGCGATTGCTGTCTTTATAACCGGGTGGCGCACCGATCAGGCGCGCGATGGTGTGCGAGTCGTGAAACTCCGACATATCCAGCCGCAGCATGGAATCTTCGCCGCCAAAGAGAAAACCGGCCAGCGCCCGTGCCAGCTCGGTTTTACCCACGCCGGACGGCCCCAGAAACAGGAACACGCCGATGGGGCGGTTGGGATCACCCAGGCCAGCGCGTGAGGTTTTAATGGTCGCGGCAACAGTTTCGACTGCATCGTTCTGGCCGATGACCCGCGCGTGCAGGATGTTTCCCAGGTCGCTGAGACGCTGCTTATCATCTTTGGTGAGTTCGTTCATGGGGATGCCGGTACGATCCGACAGCACATCCGCCAGATGTTCGACCAGCACTTCTTTATCGCTGTTGGTTTCTTCATCCGGGCTCATGGTGCGGATGACGACGCGGGTGCAGGCTTCATCCAGCAGATCGAGCGCTTTGTCCGGTAGACGTTGTTCCGGCAGATAACGCACGGATAAGCGGACTGCCGCTTCCAAAACATCCGAGCGGATGGTCACGCCATGATGGGCTTCCAGCTTGGCGCGTTGCCCCTGAAGAATGGCGATGGTGTCTTCTTCGCTCGGTTCTTCAATATCAATGGTGCGGAAACGCCGCGTCAGTGCCGGATCCTGGGCAATCGCCCGACGGTATTCTTCGTGGGTGGTCGCGCCGATGCAGACCAGCTCGCCACGTGCGAGAGCCGGCTTCAGAATATTGGCCGCGTCCAGGTTGCTGTCAATCGTATCGCCCGCGCCTACGATGGTATGAATCTCATCAATAAACAGGATGACATCCCCGGCGCGGCGCAGTTCATCGACAATGCCAATCAGACGCTCCTCGAACTGACCACGCAGACTGGTGCCTGCCACAAGCGTGCCGATCTCGATCTGCACCACGCGGCGGCCCTGCAGTGATTCCGGTGCCGTGCCGTTGGCGATGGCATAAGCCAGCCCTTCGACAACAGCGGTTTTACCCACCCCGGCATCACCCAGCAGCAACGGGTTATTTTTCTTGCTGCGGGAGAGTGTCCGCGCGACTGAGCGAATTTCACGCTCTCGGGCCAGCGCCGGGCCGATCTTATTCTGGCGGGCTTGTTCGGTTAAATCGCGTCCATACTTATCCAGCAGGGGTGTGGGCATTCTGCGGTCACTTTCTGACGCAATTTCTCGGGAATTATCGTCTGAGTCATCCAGAGGCATGTCGATATCAGGATAGCCCTCTTCATCATCCATCAGGGGACCCAGGAAATCAATGTCATTTTCTTCCATGAGCAGGCGTTGCAACCACAGGGTGATATCGAAGCCCATATCGATCAGCTTGCGGATGGGGACGCCTTCGCCTTCCTGCAGCAGGGCCATCAGCAAACGCTGTTCGCTGACTTCATTTTCATTGTCGCGGTCTGCCAGGAAGATCGCCAGGGAAAGCACCATCTCGCTGCGCGGAGTCAGCGGCAGTACGTCACTCATGGGGTCTTCGCCCGTGCCGATCTCGCGCCGAATCTCATTGCGGACATCACGCGGCTTTAAGCCAGCGCGGCGCAACAGGTTGCAGGTAGGGCCTGCCTCGTTGCGGGTGGTGGCAATAAACAGATGCTCTGTGCCGATATAATTGTGTCTCAGTTTCCGGGCTTCTTCGGCAGCATTGGTCAGAAGCGCGGAACAGCGCTCACGAATTTCTTTTTCTGGAATATCAGGTGAGGGTGTCAACTTTTAATCTCGACTTACGACTGGCCGGTCAACGGTAAGTTTTGGTTCGGAATATTTCATTGTCGTCGGCCTGAAGCCAACGCGGCAATGGATTATCCCTTACGTCTTCTAGTATACCAGCAGGAACCTGAATTTGGGAAAATTGATGTTTTAACACAAGGTTAGGGTGTAACATAAAATACATGGATTACCACGATTTTTGTGTATAATTGGCTTCCATCGTAAGCAACGCCACCAAAAAAGGGAAATTATGCCATCAAATAACGACCCGCTGATTGGCAAAAAAATGGGTGACTACATTATTCAACAGGCCATCGGGCAAGGTGGTATGGCACGTATCTATAAAGGTTATGATAATAATCTTCAGCGACATGCCGCGATCAAGATTTTTGATGCTCAGGGTGTTTCTGTGGATGAGTTGGATGAATATCGCCAGCGGTTTATGCGTGAAGCCCGTGCCATTGCCCGTCTGCGCCACCCTAATATTGTCAATGTCTATCAAACCGGGCAGTACGAAGACCTTAACTATATGGCGATGATGTTTATTGAGGGGCGCGACCTGCGCTACATCCTCAAAGATCATTCCGCACACGGTTCACGCCTGCCCAAGGTCGATATCCTGCGGATTATGACGGATATCGCCAGCGCGCTGGATTATGCCCATCGTGAGGGTGTGATTCATCGTGATGTAAAACCCTCTAATGTGATGATTACCGCCGACGGCCATGCCATCTTAACGGACTTTGGCCTCGCGTTGAGTGTGCCGGAAGGCACCATCGGCACGACATTCGGCAGTGTGCATTATATCGCACCGGAGCAGGCAACTTCGTCAGCGATGGCCGTGCCTCAAAGCGATCTGTATTCGCTGGGGGTGGTGCTGTATGAAATGCTGACCGGCAAAGTACCTTTTGATGATGCCTCAGCCATGAGTGTCGCCCTGAAGCATCTGGGCGAACCACCCCCACCACCGACCTTGTTTAACCCGGAAATCACGCCGGAAGTGGAGATAATGGTGCTGCGGTCGTTGGATAAGGAACCTGGCAAACGTTATCAGACCGGTTCGGCCTTTATCGATGCGCTGGAAACCTCTTTTGGCATGACCGATGAAGATGAAATGACCCGCCGTCTGATGGCTTTGCCGGAATGGGCACAGACCAAACAGGACGTGAATAATAACGCTCGAGCATCGCAGCCCTCACGCGCTTCCGCGATGGCGATGAATCCCCCCAGCCAAATGATTTACGCTACCAGCGATGAAAAGACGATTTCGGATGTGTCCGGCGCGGCGCGACCGCCACGGACTGCCCCGGCCAAAGCCAACAATCGCAACCGCAATCTGCTGCTGATTGGTCTGGTGATCGCGGGGCTGGGTCTGATCGCTATCGCCGCTGGCTTACTGCTCAGTAATCAATCCGGCGGTGTCAGCACATCGATTACTCAGATTTTTGGCAGTGAGACTCCGGCAGCCGTGGCTATGGGTGAGACGGTAACGGTGACATCGACCACCGTGCCGCCCACCGCAACAGTTACCTCAGGTACCGAAGCGACCCGTGATGCCACCGAGGAAACTTCAGGTGTGCCGCTGGTAGGTAACAACACTACGGAAGAAGCGGCAGCAGAATCCACAACTCCGGCAGCCACCGCCACCCGCGTCATCCAGACCGTTTCGGCGACATCAGCCGGGGTGACGGCCACACGCATCACACCAACAAACAGCGCAACGCGCACAGTCGCCGTGACGGTCAGTGCGACAGTGGCTGCGACAGAAGCATCCAGCACCGCTGTGGTCGCTGTATCCAACCCGGATGCGCAGGTTGAGCTGATTTATGATGATAAGACGCTCATCCTCTATAACCGGTCAGAAGACAATGTTGACGTCAGTAATCTGCTGTTTGCACAGACCAGCGCTGACGGTCGTGAGATGACTTTCCAGTCGACCCGCTGGGGTGGGGGCAGCCGTGATCCAAATTCACTGCCATCCGGTGATTGTTTCCAGGTGTGGACGTTCAATGATGGCCTGCTGGAACAGCCTGAGGATTGCAATGTGCGCCATGCGTGGCGGCAGGTTGGCCCTACTCGTGAATTCTGGTTGAGTGATGTCGCTGGCGCATCGTTTGAAGTCCGACGTGGTGATGAAGTGCTGGCCGAATGTGTCATCAGCACTGGGGTATGTTCTTTTGATGTGCAGGACGAGACGGATTCGTAACCCGGTGCCGCGCGTTTTTATCGTCATTGGGGTGATTTTGCTGGGGGCATGTGTGCCTGCACAGCTTCCGCCGCAATTGGCCTATACCCCCGGCCCGCCACTGGTTGTAGACGCTCAGCAGATCGAAACGGAGCAGTTTACCGCCTGGGTGCCTGCCGGTTGGGAGGTGGTGACCAGTGCGGCAGCCAGCCCACAATCGGTGATTTTGATCGCACCCGATGCGTTTGCCCTGATCATGCTTGGTGGTGACGGTGCTCAAACACCAGTTCTACAGGTTGACGGGAAAATCAGCACGGTGCAGCGTCGCCTAACGCTGGATAACAGCACAAGCGTGGTTGCTGTCCTGCTGACTGCTGCGGACAATGAAACGCTTTATCTGCCCGTCTTTGAACAGGTTTTGGCTTCGGTAAGTCCGGTAAATTAAAACAGGGCGGTATGAACCGCCCTGAATGATGACTTTATAAGCAATCCACGGTGGGATGTTTAGCAGGTAGACACCCAGCCAAACGCCCGCAGCACAGTATTCAAAATCGGGATCTGATCCCACAGGCAGGCCTGATCGATAATCACCAACCCGGCCACCGTCGCACAGCAGCAGAATAAGGATAAACCAATACAACCGATGAGCACCCAACGCATGGCGTTACGGGGTTCATCTTCGCGCACCGCATAGGGGTCATAGTCGTCATAGGCGGGTGGGCCTTGTGGCGCCACAGAGCCGCTGTAGGCAGGCTGCTGGTCATAACTGTAGGGTGGTGCTGATGGCTGCTGCTCGTAAGCGGGTTCAGCGGCAGCAGGTGGCGAATAGGACTGCGGCGCGGCGGGTGCCTGTGATTCTGGCTGCCGGGCATAGGGGCTCGCCGGGGCGGCGGCCTCTCCCTGTTCGCGGGCTGGGCTGACGGCTTCATAAGCCAGGGTGACTGTCTCACCGAGGCCGATCATATCGCCATTATTGAGAGGCTTTGCGCCCGTTAAACGTTGACCATTAATAAAGGTGCCGTTGGTCGAACCCAGATCTTCAAGGGTAAAACCACCCGCCCCCCGGGTAAACCGCATATGATGCCGGCTGACTTCAGGATCGTTGATGACAATATCATTGGTAATATCTCGACCAACGGTGATGATGTCCTTATTCAGATCGTAGGTCTGATTAGGCTGTGGTCCCCGGCGGACGACCAGCCGAAAGCTGTCGTTCCCCTGCATACTGTGTCCTCCTCAAGCGGTGGTAAGGCCCCCTTTGATTATAACATGGGGAAATATACAAAGATAATTGAAGGCTGTCAACTTGCAGACTACACCACTATCAAAAGTGGCGCAATACTGCGTTGAGACAACGGTGGTGATGCGTAAACTCAGCGTGTGCCTGGTTGTAAGCTGTGTCGTAAGGCATCCGCCTTGATTCCATAGGCACGCAGCAAAGCGATCCCGGCAGGGTCAAGTGTGAAGGTCAGCAGCAGATGTTCCGTGCCGGTGTAATGACTGCCGACTTTACCCGCTTCCTCCAGCACATGGCTTAAAAGTCCTTCGATGCTGCGCAACAGCAGCGGGTCACCTTCCTTTAGCCCCTCACTGACATGCTGCGGACTGAGACCATGAGATTGTAACAGGGCAGCGGTGGGGCTGCGTGTTTCCAGTGAGAGTACCAGCAACAGATGCCCCATGCCAACGGTTGGATGATCCAGCGCGACGGCCATTTGCTCGGCGGCATTAATCACCCTGCGCGACAGCTCACTCAAACGGGCATCGCGCTTGGCGCGGTTCAGATCGAGCTCGGTTACGCCTTCATTGAGAACACGCCGTACCCGGCGGCGCAGCACTTCTGAGGAACTGCCCATTTTACGCAGCAGGAGGCTGGCTTCTCCGGCATTGGTGCGGGTGATGCCCAAGAGCAGATGCTCGGTGCCGATATAGTGATGGCCTAACCATGTGGATTCATCAGCGGCCAGCCCCAGCGCTTCGCCCAGTGATGGCGTGTAATCGGGATCGGCCAGCGGCATATCACGCCGCGGATAAAGCCGCCACAGGTAGGACTCGGCCTCGGCTGGCTGAAGCTGAAGATCAGCCAGAACGCGATAACCAATGCTCCCTTCAGTCAGCATCACGCCGATGAGCAGATGTGCGGTATCGATAGCGGGATGTTGAAGCCGGGTGACGAGCAGTCGCGCATGGGTCAGGGCGCGGCGGGCATGATGACTATAGCGACTGTGAACATTCATGACGGTTCACCAAATGATTTTGGTTCTCTGGCGTGCTGCTGTCATTATAGACGTTGAGTTTATATCCCTGCAAACTACGTTACAGATGGACGTGCTACAGGCTAAATTTGCCTGAAAATAACATTATGGATTACTATTGTTTATAGTAATCTTCACTTCTCCAACTTTTAGTTAAACTTTTATTCCTCAGGAGGTTTCCCCTATGCGAAGGAAAAATACGATTCCTTTGTCTCTGCTTGTATTGGCTCTGGTCATGAGTCTGTCATGGACAGTGAGCGCCCAGGATGGCGAACTGCTGTCGCTGACCGCAGATAGCTGCGATTACGGCGGCGCGTTCAAATCGATTGAAGCGGTGGATGCGCTCAC
>JBBSQD010000327.1:0-6560 GCA_038258185.1 Aggregatilineales bacterium
GGTCGCATGGCGTTACTGGAGCTGGGTGCTGGCCGAGCGAAGTTAAATTATGTTGCAAATCGGTGATATAAAAATTCATTTAATGAATGACGGTGATCACTGGGTTGACCCCGGTGGCCCTTTCGGTTTAGTGCCAGAGATTTTGTGGGGCCGATATTTCACGCCTGATGATGACCATCTGGTTCACATGACGCTCAACAATCTGCTGGTGCAGGTCGGCGATCAGAACATTGTCGTTGATACCGGCTATGGCGATAAACTGGCGGAAAAGATGCAGCGGGCGATTAAATTTCAACGTCCGCGTGGGGGTTTGTTGACTGCGCTGTTCCGGCTGGGCTTACAACCCGGTGATATTGATCTGGTGATTAACACCCATTTACACTCCGACCATTGCACCGGCAATACCACGTTAGCGCCGGATGGAACCCTTTTGCCAGTGTTCCCCAATGCGGAATATGTGACCCAGCGCCGCGAATATACCGATGCGATCAACCCCAACGAGCGCACCCGTGCCACTTATCTGGCGGAAAATTTCCAGCCATTGGTCGAAAGCGGACAGATGCGTTTGCTGGACGGTGAGACAGAATTAGCGCCGGGTGTGCGCGGGGTGATCACCCCCGGCCATACTCCCGGCCACATGAGGATCGTCTTTGAGAGTCACGGCGACCACGCGGTTTTTCTGTGCGACACGGCCACTTCTGCGGTGCCTTTCGAGCGTCTGGCATGGATGACCGCCTATGACGTCGAACCGCTGATTACGCTGGAAACCAAGCGCCACTGGCAGCAGTGGGCCTTAGACCATGCTGCCACGCTCATTTTCGGGCATGATCCTTATCGGCCTGTAGGCCGCCTGACGCAGACCCACGGTAAAATGCAGGTCGATTCGCTGGATGAGCCGTATGTCTGAGCAGCAGACTTTTGCTGCTCAGACCACGATTTAATGACTTTGCTGCCATTCCTGAATGCTGTCGCGTAAAAAGTCGCGCACATCGTCATCAGCCACATCACCCACCGCTTCGTAAAAACGCCCATCAACTTCAATTGCCACGCCACCATCCGGCGCAGGGTGGACATGGATGCTGCGTCCCGGATACGCCTGGGTAATCATCAGCTTGTGCTGAAGATAGGTTTCGATTGACCCGGCGATATTGATTTCCGGCACAGGCGGCAGGTCTAATTTGCCCCGGCCAAACAGACCTTTTTTCTGCGGGACGGGCATGGGTTGATTTTCGAGTGAGTAGTTCGGCAACGCACCCGGCACAGAACCGCCCTGGGTTGTGGGTGGGATGAAAGCGGGTCTGGGTGGTGCGGCTGGCGCGGGCTGCTCGGTATTGTTAATGCGGTCACGCAGTGACGGCGGTGAACTGATGCCTTGTGTGTCACCGTCATCGGCGCCTTGATTTTCATCGGCTGGATTATTCTCGCTGCTGGTCGTGACTGGCGCGGAAGCAGGCGCATTCTTGACCATCGGACTCAGCTCACGCATGACTTTCAGAAAGCCGTTTTTGAAGTCTTCATCACTGGCAAGATCGCGATAGGACTTATCCCCCATCTGGATCACCAGCCCACCATTGACCACATCGCGCAGAATCGTCATGACTTCCGCGGCTTCGGTGCTGCCGCCATCACTCAACTGAACCACATACATGCCTTTGTTCACGGAGCGCTGCGGGGCAGGCGGTGGCGGCGCGGCCTGATTGGCTGTGGAACGAGTCGGCCCGACGAGCAGATCAAGATCGGGTAAATCCCCCATATCGCCGTAACTGGACATAGATGCGCTGGTCTGGGGCGTATAAGCAAAATCTGCCGCCTGTGAGGGCGTGGAAAATTGTTCCTGCGTTTTGACGATTCTTGCGCGGATAATCAGCGCGATAGTAACGATCAACAGGATGCTGGAGCCACAGAAAATGGCAATCGGAAAGGTCGGAATTTGGCTCAGAAAATCACTGAGACTAGGTCCCATAGGTGCACCTCAAAGTTGCTTAATCGGACAGAATGGGTTGGCAAATGGGGCAATAATGGGTGCCACGCTGGGCGACCCGTATTTTCTCAATCATGTGGCCGCAGTTCACACACGGCTCACCGTCACGTCCATAGACGTAAAAATGTTTTTGCGATTCGCCCGGTGTGCCATCGGGTTTGCGATACCAGCTGATGCTCGCGCCTTCATGGTCAATGCCTGCATTCAGCGCCGCGCGGATGGTGCCATGCAAACGGGTGATCTCATCATCCGTGAGCGTGTCAGAGCGGCGCAGCGGATGGATACCCGCGCGGAACAGCGCTTCGTCCGCATAGATATTGCCGACCCCGGCGATAAATGTCTGGTCGAGCAGCAGCGCTTTCAGCACCTTTTGCCGGCCTGCCAGTCGCTCCCGCAAAACGTCTACAGTAAATTCATCGGGCAGCGGCTCTGGCCCCAGTTTGCTGGTGATCTTTTCGACATCATCCGTCAGGTAGACTTTGCCGAACTTGCGCGCGTCGGAGAAGCGCAATTGCTTGCCCCCATCCAGTTGCAAACGGAAATGCACCCAGCGGTCGGCATCACTGACGGTATCATCATCGACGACATATAAACGTCCGGTCATCTTCAGATGCACGACCAGAATATCCGTATCCAGCTCGCACAGGATATATTTTGCGCGGCGGTTGATGGCACGGAATGTTTGCCCGCTAATGCGGGCGGCAAATTCCACCGGGTCGGGACTATGGATGGTGCGCCCCCAATCGTACCATAAACTCTGGACGGTATGACCAATAAGCGGAGTGCGTAAACCTCTGACAACAGTTTCAACTTCCGGTAATTCAGGCATAGTTTTAGTGTAATCCAAATTCAGGGAAACATGCTTAAAGGGTTGTAGGACAATTGTACCGATCTGGTTAGGGATGTGTATAGTGTTTGATTGGTGGCGAATGTAGCCCGAAATCAACCATTTCACCTATGGAAATGCGGCTGGCAGACGTTACAATCATAGGCAATAAACCCTGACTATGTGAGAAATGAAGGACGCTATGACCGAAGCAGCACGCATTAATCCACTGGAGAAAGCGATTCGCCTGGGGGTGATCACCGGAATCCGCAGTATGTCCGGCGCAGCCATTTTGAGTACGCAACTGGCCGAGCAGCAGTCGGAGGCATTACAGGAAACACCGCTGAAATGGCTGGCCTCACCGCAAGCATCGCGTGTGCTTCAGGTGATGGCTGTCGGGGAATTCGTGGGCGATAAACTGCCGTTTGTGCCTGCGCGTACCTCACTTGGGCCTCTGCTGGGGCGGGCGGTGTTAGGTGTGGTGCTGGGTGCGACAGTTGGCCGCTCCAAACATGAGAGCGCCGTACCCTATATGATCGCAGGCGGGATATCAGCGGTTATTTCCACCTATGTGATTACCACCATTCGCGTGCAGATCGGCAATCGCGTTCCGTTTTCCAGCTTTATATTAGGCGTCGCCGAAGATGCTTTAGTGGTTGCTCTCGGTGCGGACATGCTGGACAAGACTCACAAATAGATTGGCGGCCATCAGGCAAGCTGCTTTACTGCTATACTCCAGAGAGTGTTAGGTATTTTTCCCTCACCCCCGGCCCCTCTCCCACACCCGTTCGCTGCGCTCACTGGGGAGAGGGGAGCAGGATTTTGAAGTCCCTCGCCCCTTGTGGCTGCGAAGCGTCCCTGCGGGAGAGAGGGATTTAGGGTGAGGGGCGAGAGTATAGATACTTTTTGCTCTCAAAGTTCATAACAGGCTCCAGTGAAAGCAGAGAGGTTATGATGGCTGCCCAAAAGTCGTATTTTCCTATTCGCATTAAAGCCAAAATCGGTGAAGATCGCCGTCTGGTGATTGAACTGCCACCGGAGACACCAACCGGTAATGTGGAGATTGTGATCCAACCCGACATCGAATCTGCCGATCAGCCCGATAACGCGCCTTCATTGACCCGTGAAGAAGCCCGCGCCAAATTACTGGCCGCAGGCGCGTTAGTCACCTGGATTCATGCGCCAGATGATGCAGTGTTATTGACACCTGAGGAGAGAATGAAAATCGGCAAACTGCCCCCTGGAACACGTCCTTCAGAGGAATTGATTGACGAAGACAGAGGGGATTATTGAGCGCCTATTTTGTAGACACAAGTGCGCTGGCGAAACGCTATCTCTCTGAGTCTGGATCAGAATGGACGATCACTTGGGCCGAGCCGCAAGCGGGAAATGTCATTGTTGTGGCCGAAATTACCACAATCGAAATGTTTTCGCTGTTCGCCACAAGACAACGCGAAGGGACTTTAACCCAGGCGGCTGCTGATGCGCTCAGAAATGATTTTCTGTTACATCTTGAGCAGGAATATCTGGTTCTTCCTGCAGATGTGTCTGTCATTTACGCCGCATGTGAATTAGTGATTAGATACCCACTGCGCACCCTAGACGCCATTCAATTAGCCTGTGCTTTAGATGCTGTCGAAATTCTCCGCTCACCGCTGATCTTTGTCAGTGGGGATAACAACCTGCTCAGAGCCGCAAGCTCACAGGGCTTCGCAACCGATAACCCTAACCTGCACCCTTAAACACAAACTTCAGAATGAATCATATGAAAAAATAAGACCCCATTCAAGCAGATGTTGAATGGGGTCTTTGTGAATTTATGCCTGTTCCGTCAGATGCTGTTGGATGTGGGGGCAACCCGCCGCCGCAGCTTCCTGAATGGTGGTCGCATCCGCGAGTTCAGTCAGCGGTTTGCGCTGATAGCGAACGCGCACTTCAGACGGATGATTGGCACCGTTTCCGCTGACAGTGTGAATATCCTGACTGAGCAGTTCCACGTCGAATTGCTGGAAAAACAGCGCGGTGATGATCGCCATTTCGTTTTTGGCGAAATTCATGCCGGTGCATTTGTGGATGCCACCACCAAAACCGACAATCGCAAACGGATTTTTGCCCTCCGCGCGTTCGGGAGAATAACGCAGCGGGTCGAACTGCTGCGGATTCTCAAACGTCTCCGGCAAATAATGCGAGGTTGCCGCGCTGACCATCAAACGCCAGCCCGCGGGGATTTCATACGGCCCAATGTTGATTGCCGTTTCGACGGTGCGCAGTTGCGTATCAGCCGACGGACGTAAACGGGTGGTTTCGTCAATTGCCCAGTAAATGTGATCGAGTTTGCTCAGGGCGCTGGCATCCAGGTTTTTGCCATAGGCGACCTGATCGCGAATTTCGGCCTGAACCTGCTCCAGATATGCCGGATGCTGCAACAGCAGCGCGACCAGCCATGCGGCCTGTCCAGCGGTGGTTTCGTGGCCTGCGAAGATCAGCCCCATGAACATAATCACGATGGTTTCATCAGGCATGATCGTACCATCTTTGAGCGGGGTGGTCAGCAGTGTGCTGATCAGATCGTCATAACGGTCAGGGTTTTCGCGCCGCCGTTGAATCAGCGTATTCAGTGTCGCATGAATTTTCTTCTTGGCCTGATCGCGCCGCCAGAATTTAGGCAGCGGCAGATTGGGCGGCAGCACCGGGTCGAGCGATAAGCTGATGGACTCGTATTCTTTCCAGAAGTCCGGGCCCAGTTCCTGCTCAAATTCCGGGCCGATTAACGCCCGTCCGGCCACATACTGCGTAATGTGCAGCATCGCCTGGGTAAGATCAACTTCGCCGGATTGACCCAGCGAGTCGATCCAGCGCTGAATTTCGGTATTCATCGCCTGAATATAGGTCACCATCCGCTCGCGCTTGAAAACTTCCTGCAGCACAGGGCGCTGATTATAATAATCCTCGCTGCTGGCGGTGAAGAGCACTTCGCCAATTGCCTCTTTTAAGAAGCTGTAGCCATCCTGCATATTCAGGGATTTATCGGTTTCGGTATAGAACAAACGGTTATACTCTGAGCCGGTAATGACCAGCACAGGCTGTGGCCCCAGTTTCATGGCGAATAAATCACCATGTTCGTGATGACCCCGTTTGAACAAACTGTCACGATCGCGTAGCATTTCGAAGATATGTCCGACTACGGGCAAGCCACCCGATACCATAGGAGGAGCTGCTGATACCATTGTTTTGTCCTTCTGCCACCATCAGTAGTGTCAATTCTAAATTTACTCTGAAACAATCGTTTCAGAACATAAATCATTGTATCACGTAATTGTGCGTGCTGGCTTAGACTTTGTTGAATAATGCTTAAGAATTGAGCAATTTCAGGATCATGCGGGTAATTGACTGGACGTAATCGAAATCGGGCTTCACGCCTTTGATGGTGGCGACCCCTTGCAAGGTGCTGAGAATCGTGTGGGCAATCTGCAGTGGATCATCCTGGCTGACGATGGCGCCTGAAGACTGACCCTGCGCAATCCGCTCTGCGATGATCTCCGCAATGCCGAAATAGTGATTCAGCAGCAGCGGGGTAATGTCAGCATCACGGGTGCCAAATTCCACCATCGTATTAAAGGCCAGCGACCCCTGAGTTTGTACCGAGTGCGGCTGGATGACTTCTTCGACCGAAGCGAATAACGCTTCTATTAAAGCCTGTGGGGTTGGGGCACTGGCCGCCATCTGCGAAATCCGTTCGCGTTCGATCTCGCA
>JBBSQD010000328.1:0-6550 GCA_038258185.1 Aggregatilineales bacterium
GTTCTGACATCGAAGATGCGCGAACTTCTGGGATCACGTGGGGATAACTGGGAAATTCTCACCGCCAGTGCGTTTGTCTCCATCATCGTGCCGCTGATCGTCTTCTTCTCGCTTCAGCGTTACTTTGTGCGCGGTCTGTTGGCCGGTTCCGTAAAGGGTGGCTGAGTCTTACACTTGTTAGTCCTGTTTGATGCGGTATCTTAGATAGAGGCGCAGTGGCATAACCTCGCGCCTCTATATCACTCATGCTAGAAGAGAGAATTTCACGCGATGAATTGGCACGTTAACGCAGTTTTCTATGAACTTTACCTCCGCGCTTTCAATGACGCGGATGGCGATGGTCACGGCGATTTTGCCGGACTGCGCCAGAAGCTCGACTATCTGCAATGGCTGGGTGTGGATTGTATCTGGCTGTTACCGATTTACCCGTCCCCCCTGCGCGACGATGGTTATGATATCGCCAGCTTTTATGGCATTCATCCCACCTTTGGTCATCTGGAAGATTTCCGCATGACGGTGCAGGAAATCCACCGCCGGGGCATGAAGATCATCGCTGACATGGTGGTCAATCACACCTCTGATCAGCATCCGTGGTTTATCGAATCACGGCGCAGTAAAAGCTCGGCCATGCGCGACTTTTATGTCTGGGATGAAACCGACGACAAATTCAGCGAGGCGCGCATTATTTTTACCGACACGGAGTCATCCAACTGGGCCTATGATGACCGTACCGGCGAATATTACTGGCATCGCTTTTTCAGCAGCCAGCCCGACCTGAATTATGATAATCCGTCGGTGCGCCAGGAAATGCTGAACATCATCAAATTCTGGATGGATCAGGGCATTGATGGCTTCCGCGTCGATGCGGTGCCGTATCTGTTTGAGCGTGAAGGCACCAACGGCGAAAATCTGCCGGAAACGCATGATTATCTTAAGGAGATGCGCCGCTTTGTCGAGATGAGTTACCCCAGCGCGATTCTGCTGGGCGAGGCTAACCAGTGGCCGCAGGATCTGCGTCCGTATTTCGGCAATGGTGACGAGTTCCATATGTGCTTTCACTTCCCGGTGATGCCGCGTCTCTACATGGCAATGGCGAAACAGGATCGCACCAGTGTGGTTGATATTCTGGCCGACACGCCTGAAATCCCGGATAACGCGCAATGGGCCACCTTCCTCCGTAACCACGATGAATTGACGCTGGAAATGGTCACGGAAGAAGACCGCGACTTTATGTGGAATTTTTACGCGTCTGATCCACGCTACCGCCTCAACATGGGCATACGTCGCCGTCTCGCCCCATTGATGGGCAATGATCGGCGGCGCATTGAATTGATGTATTCGCTGCTGTTCACACTGCCGGGTGCGCCTGTGCTGTACTATGGTGATGAGATCGGCATGGGGGATGATGTCACGCTGTTTGATCGCAACGGCGTCCGCACACCGATGCAGTGGTCACCCGACGATAACGCCGGCTTTTCGTCCGCGCCGGGAGATCGTTTATACGCGCCTGTCATTAATGATCCCGACTATGGCTATCGCAGCGTCAATGTGATGCAGCAGCAGGCCGACCCTAACGCCATGATTCACGTCATTCGCAATATGATCGCCACCCGCAAACGGCTGCCCGTGCTGGCGAAAGCCAAAATGGAATGGCTGGATGACCTGCCCAAGCATTTGATGTGTTTCTGGCGGCGCGATAACCAGCAGCAAGTGTTGGCGCTGCATAATCTCAGCGAAACACCTTACGACTTTACACTGCCAGAAGGCATTCTTTTCCGCGATATGCTGCTTCAGGATGCCACACTCGATCCGATTATAACCATACCGGCTTACGGTTATGTCTGGTTGCAGGTGATGGAAGGTTAGTAGGCCTCAATAAAAACAGGGGTGTCACATGGACACCCCTGTTTACCTCGTTACACAAAGTCGATAGCAAATTATGATGAAATAATGCGAGAGATCTGCAAATCTGCACACCCCTCATCAGATTGATCAGTTACGCGTGTTGTTTTGTGCTGCTGCCATACAGATCGCGCAGGGCAGCCTCGGCAGTCGGGAATTTGAAGGTATAACCCAGTTCCAGCAAACGAGCTGGAAGTACGCGCTGACCATCCAGCACCACCGTCGAAACATCCCCAAACATCGTTTTAAAGGCGAATCCCGGCACCGGGATAAATGATGGCCGCCCCAGCACTTCGCCCAATTTCTGACCGAACTCCGCGTTACTCAATGGGTTGGGTGCGGACAGATTAAAGGGCCCGGTTGCCGTGCTGTGTTTGAGCAGAAACTTAATCGCGCCAACTTCATCATCCAGGTGAATCCAGGGGAGCTGCTGCTTACCACTACCCAACGGGCCACCCGCAAATAACTTAAACGGCAGCGCCATACGCGGCAGTGCGCCGCCTTCAGTACTCAGCACGACCCCGGTGCGAATGACCGGACGGCGAATGCCAATCCGTTCCGCAGCTTCCGTCGAGGCTTCCCACTGCTTACACACATCGGCCAGAAAATCATTACCAGCAGTGGACTGTTCGGTGATATCTTCGGCACCGCGCGCGCCATAATAACCCACGGCTGACGACTGAATCAGCGTTTTGGGCTTCACATCGGCCTCGTCAATCGCCTGCATGATGGCTTTACCCGCATTGAGGCGACTTTCCAGAATGGTCTTTCTGCGTTCGGCTGTCCAGCGGTCAGGCAAGAAACCATCCCCGGCAATACTCGAACCGGCAAGATTAACAATCGCATCGGCACCACTGGCCAGCGGCCCCCAACCGCGTGAGCTTTTGGCATCCCAGCCTTCAATTTTGACTTTGCTGTGCAGTCCCTGTGACAGACTGGGGCTGCGGCTGAGGACAATCACCTCATTGTCGCCCTGTGCCAGATCGTTTGCCAGCGTGCTTCCGATTAACCCGGTGCCTCCGGTAATAATGACTTTCATTGTTTATACTCCCCAAAATCAAATTCTCTATAACAGGCGCAAGTCGCCGATTTTTAATGTGTATGGTGTGGTCGGTCACTCAGGATTTACAGCAATTTCGCTCAAAACCAGATAATCCTCAGCGCCCACATTTAATCTATCTTCTGCGTTATTGATATTGTATAGACCAATAATGAGTGTGTAATTAGCTGGCGCTAAATTATTGGGGATAAGCAGGGCGTGCTGGTCAGAAATGATCGTATCAGGAGTCCAGGTGCTAGTCAGGGCGAGTCCGCCGCCGGGTTCGCTGTCCCGTTGTGCCACTAACACACCAGCCGAATCAAGCAGTTGGACGAAGACCTTGTAACGAGTTTCCAGCGATTCATCGGTGCGCCAGTCCAGGCGGATTTGCAGCACATCTCCGGGCTGGATGGTCTGCACACTGAGGGCGTAACTTTCCAGCGTGATATGCTCGCCAAATTCAGCGCCGGCTGACTCCGTCACAGCCATATCAACTGGTGTGGCATAGCGCACCAGCCGCACATCACCATACCATCCGCTGCTGGCCTCGTAGGTGCTGCTGGTCAGTGTGCCTTCAACGACGCGATTCGGATCGCGCTCCGCCTCGCCCCAGTAGACCACATACAGGTTATCATGCTCGCCAATCAGATTTTCAACCGCCGCCTGTGTGGCCGCATCATCACCACCGAGTCCGGCTGGCAGCGGATAAACCGGCGCAGCAGCCGCGTAATAATAGCGAAACACCTCTGCCTGATTCGGCGCGTCGAGGATAATCGCATCATCGGGGCGCAGATTGGCCGCCAATGCCTGTACCACGCCGCGATAATCATCACGCTGGTAGCCGCCATCGTGATAGAGAAACGCCAGTCCGTTCCACATATTCAGGCAGATTCCAGCCAGCGCCGCCGCCACCGCTAGCCGCGGAATCACGGCAAAACGGGCACGTTCCGGCATTTCCAGCGACCAGATGGCATCAAGGCCGCGCCCCATCCACAGTGCAAAACCGATCTGCGCCGGCAGCAACAACTTGATATTCGCCTCACGGAACAGACCGAACGCTAAAAACAGCCCAACCGGCAGCAGCACCCAGACCACTGGCACCAGAATCCGCAGCCATTCGCCCTGTTTGCCACGGGAACGCAGCCCGAAAGCCAGCAGCAACAGCACAATCGCCAGCCAGCTTGGGTCATTTTCGATATAGGTCAGGCCGAAGCTGAACCAGCCCAGCAGTAAACCGACTGCATCCCCCAGCGCGATAGCCTGTCCGGTATTCGGCCATGTCGTGAGCTGCGCCCAGGCACCCGGCAGCCACGGCAGATACAGCAGGATGGTCAGTACATTGGCGGCGATATAAATCAGTAAGCCCCTACCATCCGCCCTTTTCTGACGCAGCGAACTGACAAAGAAAATCAGAAAAATCACGCCCTGCGCCAGCATAAAAAACGGATAGGCGTACTGTGTCCACAAACCCGCCGCGTTAATCAGCGCCAGAGCCAGCCCCCAACGCATTACCGGAGACTGTAGGGACAGGGCCCGCCCTGTCCGCACCTGCGATTGCCGCAAAAACCCGACAAGCGCCCACATCCCCAGCACACCCCACAAGGCCAGTAACGCATACATGCGCGTTTCCTGCGCGTAATAGATGCTGAACGTGTTAAGCGTCACAAACAGCGCCGCCGCCAATCCCGCCAGCGGACTGAATAAGCGCCTGCCCAGCGCATAGGTTACGGCAATGCTCAACAGGCTGGCGAAAGCCGACAGTGACCGCAGCGCAAATTCACTCTCACCCGTGAAAACCATCCACACTTTGAGCAGCCAGTAATAACCGGGGGGATGAATATCGCGGGCAGCGTTGGCGGCAATATCGGCAAAACCCCGCGTCGCCTGCACATAACTGTTACCCTCGTCATTCCACAACGACTGTGCGCCCAGCAGATGAATCCGCAGGGCAAACGCTAAAAGCAAAACACTTAACCCCAGGACAGTAAATTTGCCCTCCCCCCCCAATCCCCTCTCCCATAAAGGGCGAGGGGGAGTATTTTTAAGTCCCTCTCCTCCTGTGGGAGAGGGATTTAGGGTGAGGGATTTTGGATTTTTCATCATCGGCGCGACCGCATCCACAAAGCGCGAACGATCACCCACAACAGCAGGCCGATAAAAATGGCGACACCCGCGACTAACGGGAATAAGCGCTCGTAAGTGCGATCGACCACCGTCAGCGAGTCGATAATCCACGGCGGCGTGGTCGCATCACCCAGTTGAGTCGGGACGGTGTGCCCCGCTGGGAAGAATTCACCGGCTGGCATCCGTGTGATGTACCAGCCATCGGCATCCACATGCGTATTCAGCAGATCGGCTTCGGTCAATTCGGTTTCGCTGCGCCAGCGCATGCTGACATCGTGATGACCATAGACGGTAAAGCCGATTGCATTGGTGCGGATGGCCGTGCCAAATTCCGCACCGCCAACCGTGATGGTTTCAGCGCTGTCCGGTAGGCTGATCGCCCAATGCTCGGCCTGATGCACACCGGGATATAGCACCGGTTTTTGTGTCGTGATGTAATCGCGCAATGTGTCATAGATCGGCAGCGGCGTAAAATCCGGCTCGACCATGCGGAAGTAATACCAGCTCTGGTTAATTTCGCTGTCATCGGGACGTTTGAAATACCAGTAGAAAATCGGCCCCATCCACGGCCATTCCTGTTGAGCGCGTTCATAGGCCAGCGGCATATAGCGCGCGGCCTGTTCCGGCGTGACAATGCCGTAATTGCCGTAGAGCGTCGTCACCACCGAAGGATCTTCCGGCTGCGGATTCCAGGCGGCTTCGGTCATCCAGATGGCCTTTTGAGCATCGCCGTTCGCCACCATCAGATCGCGCAGATACTGCTGGCGCGCAAAATTCACATTGGTGATGCGCATGCGGCGGTCAGTCGGGCCGCTGTTGAGGCCATAACCCTGCACCGCCAGCACATCAAAGCAACCGCCTGCGCCTGCGTCATACATCAGTTGCAGATAGACCACGTCCATCAGGTTCATGCCGTCCAGCGAGATCGTTGGCGCAATCGCCCCGGTAATGACCACAATCTCCGGGTCAACCGCTTTCAATGCGCTGTAGGTACGGCACAGCAGATCAGTATAGGCATCAGCATCGACAAACTGCTCGCCCCATTCCGGGTAAATATTCGGCTCATTCCAGATCTGATAATAGCGCAGCCGACCCTCATAGCGTTCCGCGACGGCCACAGCATAATTCACATAATCCTGAAAATCATCGGGCGGCGCGAGGTTGCCAATATCGGGGTTGCTGTGCGTCCACGCCGGGGGGTTGTCCAGGCGCACCAGCATGTTGAGCTGATACTCTTGCGCCAGTTCCACAATCTGATCATATTTGTCCCATGCGGAAATCACGCCGTTGACATCGACATTACGCCGGTCTTCAAAATCACCGCGTCCGTGAATCTCGATATCTTCCCACGGGAACTGCTGCCGCAGCCAGGTAAAACCCGCCTCGCTGACCATCTGCACAATCCGTTCGCGTTTTTGCGGCTCAACTTCCTGCTGCAAAAAAGTGTTGATACCATACGGATTTTCATGCGCATGATTGATGGGA